>NZ_RIBZ01000230.1:0-61227 GCF_003721215.1 Streptomyces botrytidirepellens | reverse complement strand
CGGGAGACGCCCCGCCGCCGCGCTCGCCAGGCGACGGTGTGCCGCCCCGCGCGCCGGGAGACGCCCCGCCGCCGGGCGCGCCAAGGGACACCGTGCCGTCGCGCGATGCCGTGGCGCGCCAGAAGTGGGTCAGGGCGGTGAAGTCGCCCGCGGTGCCTACCAGGACCGTGGCCTCCGTGCCCGGCCGCAGCCCGGCCATCCCGGCTGCCGCCCCCGCCACCTCGGCCAGAACGTCCCGCAGCGGGGCAGCCGCGCCACTCGCCGCGGCCACGTTCGTACGGTACGGGCCGGGGTCGAATCGCGTGATCGGGGCGAACGCGGGCCTTCCGTCGAACACGCCCTCCCGCAGCGCGTCCGCCCCGGTGCCGAAGGCCGTGCGTACGCCGAAGCCCGTCAGCAGCACCTCATGGCTCATGAACGGTCCGCCAGGTGATGGTCATTCAGGTAGTCGGTGATCCGCCGTACCGAGGTGAACTCGGCGAGGAACGCCTCGGCCGGTTCGATCTCCACGCCGTAGCGCAGCTCCAGCTGGTGCAGGAACCACACCAGGCCGAGCGAGTCCAGCGCCAGGTCGGCGTCGTCGTCCATCGCGTCCGGCAGCGCGGCGAAGATCTTGGGGTCGGACAGCAGCTCCCGTACCACGTCAACGGTGATACGCGGTCGGGCCTCGGATTCCGCGGTCATGCCGTGGCGCCCCGCTTGATGACGTCGTCCACCAGGTCGCCGAGGTTCATCGCGCCGACCGGTTCGAAATCGGTGTCCGGGAACTTCACGCCGAACCGGCGCTCGATGCGCAGGACCAGCTCGATCAGGCTCAGCGAGTCGATGTCGATGCCACCGGTGCCCAGGGGGCTGTCGTCGGTGATCGTGTCCGCGTCGAGCGGGTGGTTCATGTCGTCGCTGATCGTGCTGAGCACGAACTGGCGGATCTCCTTCTCCAACGTCGTCTGCATGGTGCGAAACCCTTCTGTGGCAGCGGGAGTTGGGGTGCGATCAGTGGCCGGGGGAGCGGGCGAGCAGGGCGTCGCGACGGCGGATGAGCTTGCCGTTGGACGTGCGGGGCAGGTCCGGGAGGACCTGGATGACGCGCGGCACCTTGTAGTCGGCCAGCCGGTCCCGGCACCAGCGCAGCAGTTCCCCGGCCGAGGGCCCGTCCGGTTCGGTGGACACGTACGCCTCGGTGGCACCGGCGTGGACGACGACGGCGCCGCTGACCCCGGGGTGGTGGCGCAGCACGTCCTCCACCTCGGTCAGGTCGACCTTGAGGCCGCCGATGACCACGAGGGAGTCGCCGCGGCCCAGCAGCCGCACGCCGCCGGTGGCATCCAGCTCGGCCCGGTCGCGGGTGTGCAGCCAGCCGTCGGCGTACCGGCCGCCACCGGAGGCGTGCAGATACGGGGAGCCGTCCGGCAGCAGGACGTCCAGCTCGCCGTCGTGGATGCGCAGCCGCACACCGGGGGCCGCCCGCCCGACCGTGGGCCTCGAAGCGCCGCTGACCTCCATCGCGATGACGCCCGTCTCGGTGGTTCCGTACGATTCGCCGACTCCGATGCCGAACCGGTCGGCGAACCGCGCGGCCGTCTCCGGGGGCATGATCTCGCCGCCGGACACCGCCGCGCGCAGGGCGGGGAGAGGGGGCAACTCCCGTGCGGTGCTGAGCAGTTCGTAGTGGAAGGGGGTGCCGAATATCGCGTGGACATCGTGGCGCCCGGCGGCGGCGAGGATGTCCTTGGCCGACACCCGGCGGGCGAACACGGCCGCGACACCCGCGGTGAGCGAGTGCAGCACACCGGCGATCAGCCCGAAGCTGTGCGCGGTGGAGCTGAGCAGCAGCACCCGCTCGCCGAGGGTGGGCATGCCGTCGATCCGGGTGAACCGTTCGATCTCGGCGGCCAGGGAGGCCGGGGTGCGCCCGATGACCTTGGGCAGCCCGGTGGAGCCCGAGCTGAACTGCACCAGCCGGTGGTCGGTCGCCGCGGTCCGGCCGTCCGGGAACCGGGAGGTGACCACCTCGTACCGGGGCTCGAACCGCAGCGGTGCGCGGTCCGCCGTACCGGCGCTGACCAGGAACTGCGGGTGGCACAGGGCGCGCAGGGCTTCCACCTCGGACGGTTTGAGCCGGTGGTCGATCAGCATCACCTGGGCGCCCAGCCGCCACAGCGCGAGCAGCACCTCGATCTGGGTGAAGCTCGGCGGTATCCGCAGCATCACCGTGGTGCCCTCGCCGATGCCGTACTCGGCGAAGACGTCCGCCTCGGTGGCCGCGGCGGCGCGCACCTCGGCGCGGCTCACCGGGTGGTCGCCGTGCACGAGGTAGGGCAGGTCGCCGGGGTGGGCGTCGAACAGCGTCTCGACGAGTGTCCGCATATCGACAGCGCCGCTCATCACTGTTCCCGGCAGAACTCGCCGATGGGAAAGCCCACATGGCGTTGGTCGGTGGCCAGATAGCCGAGGAGTTCGTCGCCGGGCCGCAGCTCGGTGACGTTGTGGACCTTCGCGCCGGGCCCGAGCACCCGTACGTGCCAGTCGTCCTGGACGGTCAGGCTGACCACGGTGCCCTCGGGGGAGCGCCCGGTGATGGTCAGCAGCGGCCGGGACTCCAGCTTGGCGCGGCCGATCAGGACGGGGCGGGTCCGGCCCTCGGCGTCGACGGCCAGCGTGGTGCGGCCCGCGCGCAGTTCGCTGAGGTAGTTGGTGCGGTTGTCCGGGCCGAGTACGTAGGAGTGCAGGGCGCCCGCGTTGACCCGGAAGGGGCGGGTCGGCATGTAGGGCAGCGGGTGGGTCTCGCTACAGCACAGGATGAAGCCGGTCGAGTACGAGCCGACGAGGATGCCCTCGTCCTCGGCGAAGTGGCTGCACGTGTCCACGCACACCCGGTCGCCGAGGCCGTGGTGCTCGATGCCGTCGACGGTCAGCGTGGTCAGGTTCAGCGGTGCCGTACCGGCCTCCAGCAGCCGGGCCAGCGCGAACACCTCACCGGCGTTCGAGGGGGCCAACAGGACGCCGTCCGAGCCGCGTTCCAGCACGTCGAGGACGGTGGCGGCCTCTTCGAGGTCCGCGCACACCGTGATCAGCTTGCCCTCGGAACGGTCCGCGGCGGCGAGCACGATCTCCAGCGGGATCTTCGTCGGGTCGGCGAAGCGGACCACGGTGAAGGGCAGCGCCACGGCGGCGGCGCACGCCAGCCGCAGGGACGGTTCGTCGTGGACGTCGACCCAGCCCGCGGTGTCGGCGTCGAGGCCGTGCAGCTGCTTCTCGTCGGTCACCGGGGTGGTGGTGACGCCGGTGACGGTCGGGGGCAGCGCTTTGAGTACGGATTCGTCGTCGCTGAGCACGCCCTGCATCCGGGTGTGGATGGCGGCGTCCACGACGGACTCCAGCGTGTCCTGCGGAACGGTTCTGAGGTCGATCCAGGCGAACTTCATGCGGCACCTGTCGCAATCGTCGGGGGATGGGGGGCCGTTCCGGCGTCGGCGGCGTGGACGACGGCCGCGAGCCGTAACACCAGCGAGGCGGGCGAGGGCGAGGTGAAGATCCGGCGGCCGACGGCGAGGCCGCGGCAGCCGGCGAGCATCAACGAGGTCGCGTGGCCGATCAGGTCCGAGCCGTCGGGCGGGCCGCCCGCGGCGAGCACCGGCAGCGGGCTGCTGTCCACCACCTCGGCCATGCGGTCCACCGGCAGCGCGACCGACGTCTTCACCAGGTCGGCGCCGAGATCCGCGGCGATGTTGACGGCGTGGGCGAGCAGCGCCGGGTCGTGCGGATCGGCGATCCGCGGGCCCCTCGGATAGATCATCGCGAGGAGCGGCATGTTCCATGTGTCGCACGCGGCGGCGACGGTTCCGAGGTCGGTGAGCTGCCGGTGTTCGGTGTCCGAGCCGAGGTTCACGTGCACGCTCACCGCGTCCGCGCCCAGCCGTACGGCCTCTTCCACCTCGCCGACGAGCACCTTGGCGTCGGCGTCGGCCGCGTACACCGTTCCGGCGCTCAAGTGCACCACCAGCGCGCAGTGGCGCAGGACGCCCGGTGCGATCATGCGCGCCCGGCCCTTGTGGACGACGATCGCGTCCGCGCCACCGTCCACCAGCGCGCTCAGCAGCCCGTTCCAGCGGGCCTGGGGCACCACCGGTCCGTCGGACACACTGTGGTCGAGCGGGACGAAGAGATATCTGCCGTCCCCCACGGCGGAGAGCCTCCGCATCCGGAGTGATTTACCCACATCGGTCATGTGCCGGGAACACCTCTTCCAACGGGTGGACGGTGCTTCGGGATTGCCGGGTCAGAATGGCACGCCCGTGCGAAGGCGAGCAGATATCGAATCTCCATCACTCCGCGGTTATGCGGCTCTGAGAAACCTCTGAGACTCCTGTGGCAGGCTGGCCGACGCTTCGCGGACACCCCCTGGAACCGGACCCGGAACGGCGTTTTCGAGGAGGCCGGCTTGACCGCCCTGACCGACCCGGTACACATCGCCATCGCCTGCCACGGCGGACGCGGACACACCGCCACGTTGGGAGAATCCGTACGCGCCGGGGCGAGCCGGGCCCCGGACACCAAGGTCACCCTCGTCCGGGTCGACCGGATCACCGATGAGGACTGGCGGCTGCTCGACGAGGCCCACGCGATCGTCTTCGGCGCGCCGACGTACATGGGCACGGCCTCCGCCGCCTTCCACACCTTCGCCGAGACCAGCGCCCGGCGCTGGCTCACCCGCCGCTGGCAGGACAAGGTGGCGGCGGGATTCACCAACTCCGGCTCCATGGCCGGGGACAAGGCGGGCACCCTCGGCTACTTCGCCACCCTCGCCGCACAGCACGGCATGCTCTGGGTCACCCTCGGCCTGCCCTCCGGCTGGAACTCCACCCGCGGCAGCGAATCCGACCTGAACCGGCTCGGCTTCTACCAGGGCGCGGGCGCGCAGTCCCCCGTGGACGACCGGTCGGGCACGGTGCACCCGTCCGACCTCGCCACCGCGGAACACCTCGGCCACCGGGTCGCGGAGGTCACCCGGACGCTCGTCGCGGGCAGACGAGCGCTGACACCGTGACACACCGGTCCACGCGCCCGTGGTGGACCGTGGCCGTGGCGGTCCTGGCGCAGACGCTGGTCCTGCTGGACAACACGGTCCTCAACGTGGCGATGGAAACCCTCGCCGACCCGGTGCGCGGGCTCGGTGCCTCCTCCGCGGAGCTGGCGTGGGCCAACGCCTCGTACTCGCTGGTCTTCGCCGCGGGCAGCTTCGCCGGTGGCGCCCTCGCCGACCGCTACGGGCCGCGCCGCACCCTGACCGCCGGGCTGCTGCTCCTGGCCGTCGCCTCCACGCTGGCCGCGTTCTCGCCCGGCGCCACCGAACTCATCGTCACCCGTGGGTTCATGGGCGCGGGCGGCGCGCTCATCACCCCGGCCACGCTCGCGCTCGTCACCCGCGGCACCGCGCCCGCCCACCGCACCCGGGCCATCGCGGTGTGGGCCTCCGCCGGTGGCGCGGCGGTCGCGCTCGGGCCGGTGGTGGGCGGTGCGCTGCTGACCCGGTTCTGGTGGGGCTCGGTGTTCCTCGTCAACCTGCCGGTGGTGGCCGTATGCCTGGCCGGTGCGGCGCTGCTGGTGCCCGAACTGCGGTACGCCGAGCGCAGGGTGCTCGACCCGGCGGCGCTGCTGCTCTCCGTCCTGGGTCTTGGCCTGGTGGTGTACGGCGTCATCCAGGGCGGCCGCCCGTCCGGCTGGTCGAGCCCGGCCGCGCTGCTGCCGCTGGTGGCGGGGCTCGCCCTGCTGGCGGTGTTCGTCACGACGCAGAGCCGCCGCGAGGCTCCGGGGTTCGACGTGCGCCTGTTCACCGAGCCGCGCTTCGCGGGCGGCAGCGTGACCCTGCTGCTGCTCTTCTTCGGCCTGGCCGGGCAGCTCTTCTACTGCGCCTTCTACCTGCAAGGGGTGCACGGCCTGTCGGCGCTGGCCGCCGGGGCCGTGATGGCCTCCGCCGCGGGCGGCATCGTCCTCGGCAACCAGATCTCCCCGGGGCTGGCCCGGCTGCTGACCGTCCGCTGGTGCGCGGTCGCCGGAGTCCTCCTGTCGAGCGCCACCTTCGGCGCCTACGTGTTCTTCGACGCCGACACCCCGGTGGCCGCGATCGCCGCGGTGCTGCTCGCGCAGGGCGCCGGTATCGGGCTGGTGGTCGCGCCGATGACGGCGGAGATGATGGCCGTCCTGCCCGCGCGGTACACCGGCGCGGGCGCCGCCATCAGCGCCGCCACCCGGCCCGTGGGCAGCACGCTCGGGGTCGCGGTCCTGGGCTCGGTGCTCGCCACCTCCTACCGCGGGGAGATCCGGCCCGCGCTCGACGGTCTGGCCCCCGGGCTGCGGGACCGGGCGCTGGACTCCGCGGAGGCCACCCGGGCGGTGGCGGCGTCGCTGCACCGGCCCGATCTCCTCGCCGCCGCCGACCGGGCCTATCTGCACGCCCTGTACGTCACCGCCACCTGGACGGCGCTGCTGTCCCTGGCCGGTGCCGTGCTCGTCATCGGCTATTTCCGGCCACGACCATCACCGACGGAGGCAGGAAGTGGATATGGGTCTGCGCCACCTGCGGATCGTGCTCACCGTGGCTGAATCCGGCAGTATCAGCCGCGCGGCCGCCACGCTGAAAATCGCGCAATCCGGCCTCTCCACCCAACTCAGACGGATCGAGCAGGAGTTGGGCGGGCCGCTGTTCCGGCGCCGCCCGCAGGGTGTCGTACCGACGGAGCTGGGCGTCCATGTGGTGGGCCGGGCCCGGGAGTTGCTCGACGAGTTCGGGGATCTGCTCGCCACGGCGCGTACGCTCGCCCAGCCGGCCGAACCGCCGCAGGCCGTCGCGCTGGGCGGCGTGGACAACCCCTGGGTGCCGCGGATCGCCGCCCTCATCCGAGAGCGGCTGCCGCACCACGAACAGCTGACCTATCTGGAACCCTCCTCCCAGGCCGTGCTGGAGCTGCTGCGCACCGAGAAGATCGCGCTCGCGGTCATCAGCGAGTTCCCCGACGTCGGGCCGCCGGCGGTCCGCGAGTTCACCGTGCGCGACCTGGGCACCGAACCCGTGCTCATCGGACTGGCCCCCGGCCACCGGCTGGCCCACCGGCAGCTGATCACCCTCGAAGAGCTGGCCGACGAGATCTGGGTCGCCCCCGGAGACCGCTCCGACGGCCTCGGCCTGAGCCTGCGGATCGCCTGCGAGCGGGCCGGGTTCACCCCGCGGTTCCGGTACTTCGGCGCCGACCAGACCACCGCGGCGGCCATCGTCGGCGCCGGGAACGCGGTCGGCGTCTTCGTCGGACCGGACGACCGCTGCCCGGGCATCACCCTGAAGCGGCCGGCAGGCGGGCGGCTGTGGCGCCGGACCCGGCTGGTGTGGGCGCCGGGCTCGCCGCTGGCCGGACTCGCCGAGGACATCGACGGCGGCGCGCTCGACTGGTGCCGCCCGCGGGTGTCGTGAGCGCGGGCGTGCGTATTGCCGTCGGCGGAGCGCTCGGACGGGGCTCAGCGCCCCGGGCCGCCCGGCTGGCGGGCCACCACGGACAGGCACGCCGAGATCGACCGCTGCCGCGGAATCGCGTCACTGGTGGTGTCACCTGCCGCGTCGCCCGTCACGTCCGCCGTCCGTGCCGCCGGGAGTTCGACGGTGAACAGCGCGCCGTGCCCCGGCCGCCCTCCGGCGGTGATCCGCCCCCGATGGCTCTCGACCACCTCCCGGGCCAGCGCCAGACCGAGCCCGAACCGCCTGCCCCGCCCGGCCGTCCCCCGGGCGAACCGTTCGAAGAGGCGATCGGCCTCCTCGGGCGCGAACCCCACCCCGGTGTCGCGTACGGACAGCGACACGACACCGGGACGCGGGGCGTCCACGGACACCACGACCTCCCCGCCGGGCGGGGTGTGCCCCATCGCGTTGTCGACCAGCGCGGCGATCACCCGGCGCAACGCCGGTGCGGTGCCCATCACCACATGCGTCCCCTGGCCCTGCCGCAGCCGCACGGCCAGCCCCATCGATTGGGCCCGCGCGTCCTCCGCGGCCACCGCCTCCTCGGCGAGCGAGGCGACGTCCACCGGATCGCGCGACCCCGGCGACTGGGACAGCCGCGCGGACAGCAGCAGGTCGTCGATGACGTCACCGAGCTGCCGGGTCCCGGTCACCAGGCGCTGGAGGTCGGCCGTCAGCTGCTGCGGGCACTCCGCACCGGAGCAGCGGCGGGCCATCAGCTGGGCGCGGGTGTGCAACTGGGTGAGCGGGGTGCGCAGTTCATGACTGGCGTCCGCGACGAACCGCCGCTGCCGGTCCAGGGCCTCGGACAGCGGCGTCATCGCCCGCCGCGCGAGCATGCCGCTCGCCGCGGCGACGAGCAGCAGGCCGATCGCCTCGGCCGTCGCGAAGGCCAGCAGCAGATGCTCGCGGTCGGCGCGCTGGAACCGTTCGCCGTACGCCGCCTGTACGACCGCGTCGCCGCGCCACGCGGTGCGCACCGTGTACTGCTCACCGCCGCGCTGCACCCGCTCCAGCACCGGGGGCGCGCCCGCGCGGACCGCGGTCAGGCTGGACTTCACGGGCAGGCCGTCCGGGATGCCGCGGGTGCTGCGGACCACCCCGTCCCGTTCCACGGTGATCCACATGCAGACCGGCGGGCTGTCGACGGTGTTGTGCCGGATGCCCCACTGCGTCTCGCGCTCGGCGTCGGCGCGTTGGGCGAACAGCACAACCGAGTAGACGATGGCCACGACCAGCAACATGATCACCGACATCACCAGCGAGATGCGCAGGGTGATCGACCACTGGGCGGAGGCGAGCCCGCGCCGCTCGGGGCTCGGGGCCGTACGGCGCGGGAGGCGGACCGGAAGGGAGATCACAGCGTGCCCATCTGGTAGCCGCGCCCCCGCACGGTACGGACGACGTCACGGCCCAGTTTCCGCCGCAGATAGTAGACATACGTGTCGACGATGGACTCCGCCGAGGTATCGGGAAACACGCGCTCGCGCAGGTGGGAGCGGTCGTGCACCCGCTTGGGGCCGTCCGCGAGCGCGTGCAGCAGGCCGAACTCGCGCAAGGACAGCTCGACGCGGCTGCCGTCGGCGAGACAGACCTCGTGGCGCCGCAGGTCCAGCTGCCCGCCGTCCCCGTCGCCGAGCGGCAGGACTTCGGCGTCCGCGAGGTCGCGCCGGTGCAGGGCCCGCACCCTGGCCAGCAGTTCGTCCACCTCGAAGGGCTTGACCAGATAGTCGTCCGCTCCGGAGTCGAGGCCGGTGACCCGATCGCCCAGCTCGCCCAGCGCGGTCAGCACCAGGACCCGGGTGGTGACACCGACCCGCCGTAATCGCTTCACCAGGTCCAGGCCGTCCAGGCCGGGCAGCATCCGGTCGACGACCATCACCTGATGGCGTCGGCCGAGACCGAGATGGAGCCCCCGGTGGCCGTCGAATGCCACATCGACGGCGTAGCCCTCTGAGACGAACAATTCGGCCAGCATGTCTGCGGTCTCCCGGTCGTCCTCGACCAGTAACAGCCGTGTCTGATCCGCAGTCGACCGTTGTGTATCGGCTGGGTAGATCATTCGCTCATCTTGGCAGCCCCGCTCCGGGGGCGGAGCGTACTATCTCGGCCGTCGGCCGGACCCCGCGGCTACAGCGCGCGCCGGATGGCCTCCGCCACCGTGTCGACGTGTGCGGAGAGCGCGAAGTGACCGCCGCCGAGGTGGAGGCGTTCGCGGACGTCGACGACATCGGCCCAGGCAGCGACCTCGGCGGGGGAGAAGACCGGGTCGTCGTCCGCGGCGACGAGGAGGACCGGGGACTTGGTCCAGGCGCGGTCGGTCATGGCGGCGAGGCCCTCGCCCAGGAGGAGGTCGGACCGCAGGGGCGGGAGGAGATATTCGGCCACCAGGGCGTCGTCCAGTTCGGCCAGCCCGGGGGTGTCCAGGGAGCGCAGGAAGGCGAAGAGGTCGTCGGTGTCGAGTTCGGCGGCCGGCTTGCCGAGGGGCTGCCGTACGAACCGGCCGGGAACCGGCCATGCGGAGAGGACGACGAGATCCGGGGGCGCGGGCGCGCGGGTGGCCAGGAGGTGGGTCATGGCGGCGCCCAGGCTGTGGCCCATGAAGATCAGCCGCCCATCGGTGGGCGGCAGCTTGTCGAGCGCGGCGAGGACGCCGTCCACGGCCTCCTCGGGCACGGTGACGGCCGGTGTGCGGCGGCGGTTGGCCCGCCCCGGGGGCTGGACGGCCCAGACGTCGGCCTCCGGGAGTGCGGCGGCGAAGGCGTGGAAGAAGGTGGCGGAGCCGCCCGCGGGCGGCCAGCACACCAGCCGGTCCCGGCGCTCCGGAGCCACCGCGGCGGACTGGGCGGGGGGTCGCAGCGGCTGGAGCCAGGGATCGGTGATCGGGGCGCTCATGGTGTGACCTTCCGGTGGCGCGGTCGCGTGATGGAGGGGGGCGCGGGGCGGGAATTCAGTAATCCTGTGGTGCGCGGTGGCTGTCAAGTACGCGAATTAGTCAGGGCAGTCTCAATTCTGTCGCTGTCCAGGGAGCACTAGGGACATCACTAGTTTGGCAAAATGCGACAGTGTAACGTTCGCCACATGAGTGCCCCTTGCATGCGTCGACGCGTTTCCTCGATGCTGATTTAGGGCCGACCTCATTAACCGGCCCTTCTTCTGGTGTCCACCTGAAAGGCGCCATGGTTTTCGCGATTCTTTTCCCCGGGCAGGGTTCGCAATTCCGGGGAATGGGCAAGGATGCCTTCGAGCGCTATCCCGGACTCACTCAATTCGCCTGTGACGTACTGGACTACGACCTTGTCGCCCTGTGCCGTGACAACCCCGACGACGCGCTGTCCCGCACGGAATACACACAGCCCGCGCTCTACACCGTCAACGCGTTACAGATGTTCGAGCGCACACGGCGCGAGGAACAACCCGCCGACTGCTATCTCGGGCACAGCCTCGGCGAATACAACGCCCTGCTGGCCGCGGGGGTGTTCGACTTCGAGACCGGCCTCAGGCTCGTCAAGAAGCGGGGCGAGCTGATGGCGGCGGCCTCCGGCGGCGGCATGACGGCCGTGATGGACACACCGGCGCCACGACTGCTCGACATCCTCGGGCAGGACGGCGTCGAAGGTCTGGACATCGCGGGCTTCAACACCGACGCGCAGCTCGTCATCGCCGGTCCGGCCGAGGCGCTGCGCGCCGCCCACGCCTCGTTCAAGGAGCGCGGCATCCGGTTCGCGCCGCTGCGGGTCAGCGCGCCGTTCCACTCCCGGTACATGGAGCCGGCCCGCGCGGAGTTCGAGCGCTACCTCAAGGAATTCACCTTCGCCGAGCCCACGGCCGAGGTGGTTGCGAACGTCAGCGGACGCCCGTACGAACAGGGCGCGATCGTGGCGACGCTGAGCCGGCAACTCGTCGAACCGGTGCGCTGGACGGACAGCGTCCGCCATCTGCTCGCCCGCGACCCCCGGTTCGCCTGCGAAGAAGTGGGCGGAAAATCGCTCCTTCGCATGGTGGAGAAGATCCGTGCGGCCGCGGTTCCCGACCCGTCCCCGATCGAGAAACCCGTCCCCGACCGAGAAATCAGGGCCCTGATATGAGCAGGACAGAGAAGATCCAGCAGTACCTCGAGGAACGCTTTCTGGTCGAGTTCGGCGGCGACTTGGACGCCGACACCGATCTCTTCAAGGCCGGGGTCATCGACTCCTTCGGCTACATCCAGCTCATGAACTTCCTGGAGGACGAGTTCGCGTTCCAGATGGACGAGGCCGACATCCTCACCGATGTCTTCGTCTCCCTCTCCTCGATCGACGACTTCGTGGCCCGCAAGCTCGCCGAGCCGAACCCCCGGTAACTCGCCGAGCCCGACCCCGTAAGAGGACTGCCACTGCCATGTGCGGACTTGCTGGTTTCCTTTCCGCTGAACTCCAGGGTGATGCCGTGCCGCAGGTCATCACCTCGATGCTGTCACTCATTCACCACCGCGGCCCGGACGAGGCGGGGTACTACCTCGACGACGGCATCGCGATGGGGGCCGTCCGCCTGTCGATCATCGATATCGCCGGGGGCTCACAGCCGATGGCAGACCGCACCGGGCGGTACTGGATCTGCTTCAACGGCGAGCTGTACAACCACATCGAGCTGCGCGACGAATTACGCGGGCTCGGCCGGACGTTCCGCACCCACTCCGACACCGAAGTGGTGCTCCAGGCGTGGATCCAGTGGGGGCCCGCCTGCCTCACCCGCTTCAACGGCGCCTTCGGCCTGGCGATCCGGGACGCGGCCACCGGCGAACTCTTCCTCGCCCGCGACCGGTACGGCAAACGCCCGCTCTTCTACGCCGACCGCCCCGACGCGTTCCTCTTCGCCTCCGAGATGAAGGCGTTCCGCGCGTTCCCCGGCTTCCGCTTCGAGCTGGATCCCCGGGAGCTGGCGTCGATCTTCGCCGTCTGGACGACGCTGCCCGACCGCACCCCGTTCCGCGACATCCGCCAGGTCCCGGTGGGCGGCCTCCTCACCGTGCGGGGGGAACGGCGCACGCTGAGCACGTACGAACAGCTGCGCGTCGACGCGCCGCCGTTCACCGGAACCGAGGAGGACGCCGCCGCCTTCGTCCGCGAGGAGCTGCGCAAGAGCGTCGAGCTGCGGCTGCGCAGCGATGTCGAGGTCGGCGTCTACTTGAGCGGCGGACTCGACTCGTCCATCGTCACCAAGCTCGCCACCGACCTGTCCCGCAGCCAGGTGCGCACCTTCTCGGTGGAGTTCGAGGACAAGACCTTCGACGAGTCGGGCAGTCAGCGCAGCGTCGCCGCGCACCTCGGCACGCTCCACTCGTCGCTCGCCATATCGAGCGCCGACATCGCGGAGAACTTCCCCGCGGCGGTCTATCACGCCGAAGTTCCCGCCTTCCGCACCGCGTTCGTTCCGATGTATCTGCTGTCGCGCCATGTGCGGGACAGCGGAATCAAGGTGATCCTGAGCGGTGAGGGGGCCGATGAGGCGTTCCTCGGCTATTCGCTGTTCCGCGAGACCCTGCTGCGTACGTCGTGGAACGAGCTGTCGGACGAGGAGAAGGCGGCCAAGCTCGGCAGTCTCTACCCCGAACTCGGCCATTTCGGACCGGGCCACCGTAAGCATCTGACCGGACTCTTCAGCCAGTTCTCCACCGAGCGACTGCCGGGGCTCTTCTCGCACGAACTCCGCTACCAGAACGGCCGGTTCGCGGTACGGCTGCTGAAGGACCGCGACGAGCCGTTCGGGGACGTCCTCGACCTCGTCCGGACCACCCCCGGCTACGCCGCGCTGTCGCCGACCCAGAAGGCGCAGTGGCTCGAGTACAAGACGCTCCTCGCGGGCTATCTGCTGTCCACGCAGGGCGAGCGGATGGGCCTCGCGCACAGCGTGGAGAACCGCTGCCCGTTCCTCGACCCGGCCGTGGTGCGGGCGGCGGCGTCCGTGAACCTCGGTTACGACGACGGATTCCAGGAGAAGGCCATCCTCAAGAAGGCGTTCCACGGCGAACTGCCCCAATCCAGCCTCACCCGGCCCAAACAGCCGTATCGTGCACCGGGTGCCGCCGCGTTCAAGGACCGGCGCCCCGACTACATGGAACTGCTGCTCTCGGACACCGAACTCGCCCACCTCGACTGCGTCGACCCGGTCTTCGCGCGCAAGCTCGTCAACAAGGTCATGTCGACTCCCGATCCCGAGATCAGCACCAAAGAGGACCAGGCGTTCGTCTATCTGCTCTCCACCGCCGTCCTCAACCACCAGTACGTGCGGAACCAGGAGGACCGCGTGAGCGCGGAGCCCGCACCGCGCATGGAGATACGGACCGCTGTCGACCACCGTCTGTCCCGGCTGTCCGTCGGAGGAACGCGATGAATCCCGCCGCCATGCCGCCTGCTTCTGCCGATGACATCGCCGTTATCGGTCTCGCGCTGCGGCTTCCCGGAGCCGACACCCTCCACGAGCTGTTCGGCCATCTGACCGCGGGCCGCTCGCTCATCTCCGAAGTGCCGCCCGAGCGGTGGTCGAAGGAGCGCCATTTCGGCGATCCGCGGCGCGGCGCCGAAAAGACCAGCAGCGTCTGGGGCGGCTTCATCGACCACGCCGACTGCTTCGACGCCGCGTTCTTCCGCATCTCCCCGCGCGAGGCGGAGAGCATGGACCCGCAGCAGCGCTTCGCGCTCGAACTCGCCTGGAAGGCCATCGAGGACGCGGGATACCGGGCGAGCGAGTTCGCCGGGACCTCGACCGGCGTCTTCATGGGCGTGTGCCACGCGGACTACGCGGAGCTGATGGAACGCGACCGGGCGAAGACCGACGCCTATTTCCCCACCGGCACCGCCTATTCCATCATCGCCAACCGGGTCTCCTACTTCTTCGACTTCCAGGGCCCGAGCATCACCAACGACACCGCCTGCTCCAGCTCGCTGGTGTCCGTGTACGAGGCGGTGTCCGCCCTCCAGCGCGGCGAATGCGGGCTCGCCCTCGCCGGGGGCGTCAACCTGTGCTGGTCGCCCAAGCACTTCATCGCCTTCAGCCAGGCCGGGATGCTCTCCCGCACGGGCCGCAGCCGCGCCTTCGACCAGGACGCGGACGGCTATGTGCGCGGCGAGGGCGGCGCCGTCCTGCTGCTCAAACCGCTCGCCCGGGCCATCGAGGACCGGGACCCCGTCCACGCCGTCATCAAGGGCATCGCGACCAACCACGGCGGCCGGACCAGCTCCCTCACGGTCACCAACCCCGTCGCCCAGGCCCAGCTCATCGAGGGCCTGTACACCCGCGCCGGAATCCGCCCGGAGACCGTCACCTACATCGAGGCCCACGGGCCGGGCACGCCCGTCGGCGACCCGATCGAGATCATCGCGCTCAAGCGGGCGTTCCAGAACCTGCACGCGGCGCAGGGCACCGAGGCGCGCCCGGCGACTTGCGGGGTCGGCTCGGTGAAGACCAACATCGGCCACCTGGAGGGGGCCGCGGGCGTCGCCGGAATGGCCAAGGTGATCGCCTCCCTGGCGGGCCGGACCCTGCCCGCTACCGCCGGGTTCGAGGCGCAGAACAAGCTCATCAAGCTGGACGGCAGCCCCTTCTTCATCGTGCGCGACACCCAGCCGTGGGGCGATCCGGGGCGGCAGGACGGGCCGCTGCGGGCGGGCGTCAGCTCGTTCGGCTTCGGCGGTACGAACGCCCATGTGGTCCTGGAGGAGTACGTACGCGTACGGGACGACGACGAGCGCGTCGATGACGTGGCGGGCCCGGAGGTCGTGCCGCTCTCCGCCCGGACGCCCGCGCAGCTGCGCGAGGTCGCCCGGCAGCTGCGGGACCATCTGCGCACACCGCACACCGGTGACGGCGCGGCGCGGCGGCTCGCCGACATCGCGTACACGCTTCAGATCGGCCGCGAGCCGATGCCCGCGCGTGTCGCGTTCGTCGTCGCGAGCCTGTCCGAACTCGGCGCGTCGCTCGCCTCGTTCGTGGACGGCGCGCTCGCCGAGTCGGCGGTGCACGGGGACGCCCACGACACGCCCGGGCTGCTGCGCGCGGCGACGCGCTGGGTCGAGGGCGAGACGGAGACGGTCGACGTGGCCGCGGAGCATGACGGGTATGGGGAGCGGCGGCGCGTACGGCTTCCCACGTACCCCTTCGCGCGGGAGCGCCACTGGTTCCGGGGGCGTGAGGCGTCGGGGGAGGGGGATGCCGGTCCGCTCCGGCCATCTTCTGCGCTCGTCCAGCGGAACACCTCCGATGCGCACGAGCAGCGGTACAGCTCGACGTTCACCGGAGACGAACCCTTCCTCGCCGCACACCAGGTGCGGGGCGCCCGGGTGCTGCCCGCGGCCGCCCATCTGGAGCTGGCCCGGGCGGCGGTGCACGACGCGGCGGGCGCGGATGCCGCTGGCCTGCGGCTGCGCGACGTCACCTTTCTGCGGCCCGTGGTGGCGGACGACGACTCGCTCGACGTCCATGTGGGTCTCGTCCCCGGGGACGGGCGCGGCTTCGGCTACCAGGTCTACACGGGCGCGTCGGCGCACGACCCGTCGTGCGTGATCCACAGCCGTGGCACCGCCGAGGTGGGCGGGCTCGACACGCCGGAGCCGGTCGATCTGGCGGCGCGGCGTGCGGCGTGTGCGGCGCGGCGCGCGCCCGACGACGTCTACGCCGCGTTCCATGACCAGGGTCTGGAGTACGGCGCCGCGATGCGCGGACTGGCCGAGATCTCCGTCGGGACGGACGAACTCGTCGCCCGCATCGTCCGACCGGGCCCGGGGACGGGCGGCGTCCTGCCGCCGAGCGTCCTGGACGCGGCGCTTCAGGGATCGGTGCTGTTGCTGCACGAGGCGGCCGGCGGTGACGCACGGCCCCAGGGCCCGGCGCTCCCGTTCGCCCTGGAGGCCCTGGAGGTCCACGCCCCTTGCCCGGACGACACCTGGGCCTGGGTCCGCCGCCGCGCGGGGGCCGGTTCCCTGGACACGTTCGACATCGACCTGTGCGACGCGGAGGGCGTCGTCGCCGTACGGCTGCGCGGCCTGGTCCAGCGCCGGGCCCCGGTCGCGTCCAGTGGCGATACGTCCGGCGGCGGTGTGGGGTGTGTCGTCACCGCTGCCTGCCAGTGGGCGGACGCACCGCTCGGGGCGGCGTCGGGGCCGAGTGAAGGCGGCCCCGACGCGCAGAACCCGACCGTGCACGGCTTCATCGCCGGGGCCGGTCCGGCCGTGGGCGCGGGCGGCGACGGCTCGCTCACGCGCCTGCCCGACATCACCCGCGACCGCGTAGCCGACGGCATCGACGCCGTGCTGGGCGTCGTCTTCGGCCGCGTTCAGGAACTGATGCGGTCGCGCCCCCGGCACGCGCACCGTGTCGTCGTCCTCGTCGACGGCCGCGTACCCCGCCACTTCCACGCCCCGCTCGCCGGTCTCCTCCAAACCGCCGCCACCGAGAACCCCCTCGTCTCCGGGCGTGTCGTGCGCATCGCCGGGCTCGACACCGCCACGCCCGAGCGTGTCGCCGCCATCGTGGCCGCCGAGGCGGCCGACCCCGCGGGCGCCGGCGAGGTCCGGTACGCCCACGACGGCACCCGCCAGGAGTGGCGGCCCGTCGATGTCGACCTGGGCGAGGGACCGCGAGTCCCGCCGCTGAAGGACGGCGGGGTCTACTGGCTGACGGGCGGACTCGGCGGTCTGGGGCGGCACGTCGCGCGGTACTTCGCGCGCTCCGGCCGGGTCACCGTCGTCCTGAGCGGGCGGTCGGCGGCCGGGGCCGCGAGCGACGCGGCGCTCCGTGAGCTGCGGGCAGCGGGCGTGGACGCGCACTACCGGGCCGTCGACGTCGGCCGCCGGGAGGACGTGGAGCAGGCCGTCCGCGCCATCACCCGCGACCACGGCTCGCTCGACGGGATCGTGCACGCCGCGGGCGTGTTGCGCGACGGCTACCTCCTCACCAAGGACGCGGCCGAGCTGCCCGCCGTGCTGGAGCCGAAGGTGCGCGGCGCGGTGCACCTCGACGCCGCCACGCGCGACCTCGCGCTCGACTTCTTCGCCGTCTTCTCGTCCGTCGCCGGGGTGTACGGCAACCCCGGGCAAGGCGACTACGCGGCGGCGAACGCCTTCCTGGACGCCTTCGCCCACCATCGGCAGGCCCTGGTGGACGTGGGGGAGCGGACCGGGCGGACCGTCGCCGTCAGCTGGCCGCTGTGGGCGGACGGCGGGATGACGGTCGACGCCGTGACCCGCGAGTCGATGCGCAAACAGCGCGGCTGGGAACCCCTGCCGACGGAGGACGGACTGCGCGTGTTCGGCCGCGTGCTGGGCGACGCGCCCGGGCATGTCGTCGTCGCGTACGGCTCGGACGCCACGCTCTCGCCCGCGCGGCGCGACGAGCAGCGACCCGCCGCACCCGCAACTGCCGACGCACCGGCCGTCACACCGGCGGGCGGTGACCTGACGGAGCCGACCGAGGAACTGCTGACGCGGATCCTCGGCGAGGTGCTGCACCACGATCCCGCCGCGATGGACTCCACGGTCAACCTGGTCGAGTACGGCATCGACTCGCTCGCCATCCTGGAGACCACCGCGCGCCTCGAAGAACTCTTCGGCCCGCTACCGAAGACGATCTTCTTCGAGTACGTCACCATCGAAGGCGTCGCGGGCTACTTCCTCGCCTCGCACCGCGCGACGCTGGAGACCATCCTGGGTGCGGAGGCCCAAGCCGAAACCCCCACCGAGGCCGTATCCGCATCCGCATCCGTAGCCGTCACCGAGGCCCCGGCCCCGGCAGCCCCGGAGCCCCGCCCGCGCCGCGATGACGACGACTACCACGACATCGCCGTCATCGGCATCTCCGGCACCTACCCCGGCGCCGACACGATGGACGAGCTGTGGTCGCTGCTCGAAGAGGGACGGCACGGTTTCGAAGAGGTCCCGCGCGACCGCTGGGACCACGACGCGATCTACAGCCGCGACCGCGCCGTCCTCGGCAAGAGCTCCATCCGCACGGGCACGTTCCTGCGCGGCATCGACGCCTTCGACCCCCGCTACTTCCGCATCTCCAAGCGCGACGCCGAGCACATGTCGCCGGAGGTCCGGCTGTTCCTCCAGACCGGCGTCGAGGCGCTGGAGGACGCCGGGTATTCGCGCGAGACCATCCAGCGGCAGTACGGCGGCGACGTCGGCGTGCTCGTCGGCGCGATGAGCAACCACTACGGCCTCTACGGCTTCCAGAACAGCCTGACCCGGGGCTCCGCGGCGAGCGGCAGCTACACCGGCACGCTCCCCAACATGCTCTCGTACTTCTACGGGCTGACCGGGCCGTCGATCTTCCTGGACACCATGTGCTCGGGGTCCTCGGCCTGCATCCACCAGGCCGTGCAGATGCTGCGCGCCCGCGAGTGCCCGATGGTCGTGGCCGGGGGAGTGAACCTCCTCCTCCACCCGTACAACCTCATCTCCTCCTCGCAGGAGCACTTCACCACCGCGACCTCCGATGTGATCCGCAGCTTCGGGCTCGGCGCGGACGGCACGATCCTGGGCGAGGGCGTGGGGGCCGTCGTCCTCAAGCCGCTGGTCGAGGCCGAGCGCGACGGCGACCAGGTGTACGCGGTCATCAAGGGCACCGCGCTCACCAACGCGGGCGTACGCAACGGCTTCACCGTGCCCAGCCCCCACGCGCAGGCGCGGGCGATCGAGAAGGCGATCGACGACGCGGGCGTGGACCCGCGGACGATCAGCTACGTCGAGGGGCACGGCTCGGGTACGTCGCTCGGCGACCCGATCGAGGTCAAGGCGCTCACCGACGCGTTCCGCAAACACACCGAGGACACCCAGTTCTGCGCCCTCGGCTCGGTCAAGTCGAACCTGGGGCACCTGCTGCACGCGGCCGGAATGATCGGCTTCGCGAAGGTGATCCTCCAGCTCCGGAAGGGCAAGCTGGTGCCCTCCCTGCACAGCGACGAACTGAACCCGGACATCGACTTCGGCGGGACCCCGTTCCGCGTTCAGCGGGCACTCGGGCCATGGGAACCGGCGGCGGTCAGGGCCGCCGACGGGCGTGTCGTCACCCATCCCCGACGCGCCGGAATCACCTCGATCGGCGCGGGCGGGATGAACTCGCACATGATTCTGGAGGAGTACGCGGGACGGCCCGGCGACGTGCGCGATGTCCGCGACGGACGCGACGAGTTGTTCGTCTTCTCGGCGATGACGGATGCCGCGCTGGACACCTCCCTCGCCCGTTTCCGCGCGTATCTGACCGAGGCGGACGAGTCCGATCTGCCGTCGATCGCGTTCACGCTGCGCGTGGGCAAGAACGAACTCCCGCGGCGGTGGGCCTTCTTCGCGGCCGACACGCGCGGCGCCATCGAGGCCATCGACCGCTACCTGGCGGGCGACCGTGACCTCACCACCGCGCTGAGCAGCGACGATCCACGAGCGGCGGCCGCACGCGACCTCGGTACGGTCTGGGCGGGCGGCAAGAGCGTCGATTGGGCGCGGCTCGGCGACCCGCGGCGGCTGGGGCGTGTCTCGCTCCCCGCTTATCCCTTCGACCGCGTGTCGTGCTGGGTGACTCCGGAGCCCGGCGCGCCGAGCGTGCTCGCGCCCCTCGCCCTCCGCGACAAGCTCCACCCGTTCCTGGGCCGCAACGCATCCGATGTCGACGGGCTGCGCTACACCCTCGACGTCCACCTCGACGACCTGCTCGACTACGGATACCAGCGGGGCAGGGAACGGGACATCGTCCCGGCGTTCGCCCTGGACGTGGCGCTCGCAGCCGCGCGGATCTCCGGACTCGCCGCCGATCCGGCCGCCGTGCGGGTGCGCGACCTCCGTGTCCTCGGCCCCATCGAGTGGACCGCCACGGAGCGTCTGATCACCACGCTGGACACGACACGCCCCGAGGCGGCCCGGGGCGCGGTGTTCGCCGAGGACGCGTCGGGGACGCGTAGGCGAGTCGTGGAGTTCGACGTCGGCGCGGACGGCACGCCCGGCCCCGCGATGCCCCGCGCTTCCCTCCGCTTCGACGCCGTACGCACCCTCGACCAGCCGCAGACGCTCGCCGAACTCGCCGACGGCGGGCTCGACTACGAGCCCATGCTGTGCGGGATCGACAGTGCGCTCTGGCTGCGGGACGGACGGCTGGTGCTCATGCTCACCGCCCCCGAACTCCAGCGGGATCGCACCAAGCCCCACGTCACCCTCGCCCCGCATGTCCTCGCGGCCCTCGACCAGGGCGCGCACCTCGTGGCGAAGGACGCCGGGATGCCGTACTGGGAGCGGCAGACCTGGCGGCACGCCGCCGACGTCCGCCTCCACACCGGCGCCCCGGAGGTGGCGTACGCCGTGCTCGACCTGGCCGCCGAAGGCGGCGCCCTGGCCGGGAGCATCACGCTGCTGGGGCCCGGCGGCGAGGTCGCGGTGGAGCTGACGGGCGTGCGCTACGGGGACCACGACGCACCCGGGCAGGACGTGCCCCGTCAGGTCGTGCCCCGTCAGGTCGTGCCCCGTCAGGACGTACCCCGGCACGACACACCGCGCGACGGCGGAATCGTCTCCTTCGTCGTGGACGAACTGCGCGGCATCGCCTCGGGCATCCTCAAGTTCGACGCGGACGAGCTGGACGTCCACACGGGTTTCGACGCCTTCGGCTTCGACTCGATCTCGCTGGTGACCTTCTCGAAGCGCATCCACGAGCGGTTCGGCATCGACGTGAGCCCTGCGGTCTTCTTCGACGTCCGCACCTTCGACGCGCTGGGCCGCCACCTCGCCGAGGAGTACGAGCAGCCGGTCCGCGCCGCGCACGAGGCGCGCACACCGCAGGCGGTACGGGCGCCGCGCCGAGAGGTGGCGAGCGCCGCCGCGCCCGTGGCGAGCCCCGCCCCCGACCGGCGCGAGGACGACACGCCGATGCCCATCGCCGTCATCGGCGCGGCGGGACGTTTCCCCGGCGCGCCCGACCTCGACACCTACTGGGCGAATCTCCTCCAGGGCAAGGACTCGGTCGCGGAGTTCCCGGTCCACCGCTACGACGCCACCTACGCACGCATCGTGGACGAGGCCGACTTCCCGCGCCACGCGGGCGTCCTCGACGACGTGGACGCATTCGACGCGGGCTTCTTCCGGATCTATCCGCGCGAGGCCGAGCTGATGGATCCGCAGCACCGGCTGGCCCTCGAGACGGTGTGGGGCGCGCTGGAGGACAGCGCGTACACCCGCGCCGACCTCCCCACCAACACCGGGCTCTTTCTGGGCGTGTCGGGGACGGACTACGCCACGCTGCTCACCACGTACGGCGTGGAGCCGGACGCGTTCACCTCCACCGGAAACGCCCACTCGATGCTCGTCAACCGCGTGTCGTACGTGCTCGACATCCGCGGCCCGAGCCAGCCGGTCGACACCGCCTGCTCCAGCTCCCTCATCGCCGTCCACCGCGCCCTCGACGCCCTGCGCTCCGGCGCGTGCGATGTGGCGATCGCGGGCGGGGTGAACCTGCTGCTCAGCGTCGACACGTTCGTGAGCGCGCAGCGCGCGGGCATGCTCAGCCCGGACGGCCGGTGCAAGACCTTCGCCCGGGACGCGGACGGCTACGTACGCGGTGAGGGCGTCGGCGCCGTCGTCCTCAAGCCCCTTGCGGACGCGGAGCGGGACGGCGACGCCATCCTCGCGGTGCTGCGCGGCAGCGCCGAGAACCACGGCGGCCGGGCCAACTCGCTCACCGCGCCCAACGCCGACGCCCAGACCGAGCTGGTCACGGCGGCGCTGGGCGACCTCGACCCGGACACCATCGGCTACATCGAGACGCACGGGACGGGGACCGCGCTCGGCGATCCCGTCGAGGTACGGGCGCTGCAAGGCGCCTTCCGGCGGCTGGGCGCCGGGGACACGGCCGGCTGTGGTCTCGGCTCGGTGAAGTCCAACATCGGCCATCTGGAGGCCGCCGCGGGCATCGCGGGGCTGCTGAAGGTGATCCTGGCCCTGCGCCACGGGGTGCTCCCGGCAACCCGCCACTGCGCGGAGATCAACCCGTTCATCCAGCTGGACGAGGGCCCCTTCCACATCGTGCGCGAGAACGAGCCGTGGCCGCGCCCGCGCGACGGCGGCGGGGACGGCCGTGGCGCGGTCACGCCGCGCCGCGCGGGCGTCAGCAGCTTCGGCTTCGGCGGCTCCAACTGCCATGTGGTGGTGGAGGAGTACGTGCCCAGGACCATCGAGCGCGGCCACCGCGGGCCGTCGGAGGGCGCGAGCGTCATCGTTCCGATCTCGGCCCGCACGGACGAACAGCTCCGGCAGGTCGCGAGCCGACTCCTCGCCTACGTCAGCGACCCCGGCCGGTCGGATGCGCTGCCCTCGATCGCCTGGACACTGCAAACCGGGCGCGAGGCGATGGAGCGGCGCGCCGCCTGGGTGGTGGCCTCGCGAGAGGAACTCGCCGACAGACTACGGGCGTTCGTGGAGCGCGGCGAACGCGGCGACGCGCCGGACGGTGACCTCGGGCGGTTGCTCACCCGCTGGACCGAGGGCGGCACCGTCGAGTGGCGCACGCTGTACGGGGCGGACACCCCGCTCCGCGCCCATCTGCCCACGTACCCCTTCGCCCGCGAGCGCTACTGGATTCCCGGCACCGACACCCCCGCCCAGACCGACACCGACACCGACACTGACGCCGACGCCGACGCCGACGCCGACGCCGACGCCGACGCCGACGCCGACGCATCGGCGCAGAGTCTCCTGCCCCTCATCGGGACGACCCTGCTCGTCCCCCGGTGGACCCCGCAGCCCGCACCGTCGGCGCCGCGCGAGCACACCTACGCCCGCCACCTGGTGATCCTGTGCGGAGCGACCACCACCGCGCGGGCCGCCGTCGAGCGACGGGTCCCGGGCGCCCGCTGCCACGCCGTCACCACGGCCAAGCAGCGCCTCGACAGCCGCTTCAGGGACGTCTCACGGCAGGTCTTCGAGGCCGTCCGCGACCTGGCCGCCGAGCCCGCCGAAGGCGGCGGGGCCACCCTCGTGCAGGTGGTGGTCTCGACGGACGGCGACGACGCGACCCAGCTGGCCCTCGCGGGCCTGCTGCGCACGGCGGCGCTCGAAAGCCCCCGGTTCATGGGCCAGGTGATCGGCCTCGACGGCGCCGCCACGGACGACGACACCGTGGCCACCCTCGTCGCGGACAACGCACCCGCCACGGACGGCGAGGTGATCCGCTACGACGACGGCGTACGCACCGTCCAGACCTGGGACGTCCCGGCCCCGAACGCGGCGGCGGGCATCCCGTGGCGCGCGGGCGGCAGGTACCTCATCACGGGCGGCGCGAGCGGCATCGGCGCCATCGTCGCCCGCCACATCGCCCACGGTGTGGAGCGCCCGACCCTCGTCCTGGTCGGCAGGCGGCCGAAGAACGGCCGCATCGACACGCTCCTCGACGAGCTGCGCGCCGCCGGTGCCGTGGCCCGCTACGAGCGCGCCGACATCTCGCGCTGGGAAGAGGTCCGCCACCTGGTCGCCCACGTCCGCGAGGAAGTCGGCGAGCTGCACGGCATCGTGCACTCCGCCGGTGTCATCCGTGACGCGACGCTCGCGAAGAAGACGGCGGAGGAGTGGGACGACGTCCTCGCGCCCAAGGCCGACGGCCTCGTCCACCTCGACCGGGCCACCGCGGGCGAACCGCTCGACTTCGTCCTCACCTTCTCCTCCGGCTCCGCCCTCACCGGCAACCCCGGCCAGGCGGACTACGCCACCGCCAACGCCTTCCTGGACGCCTTCGCCACGCTCCGCACCGCCCGCGTCGCCGCAGGGGAGCGCTCCGGGCGCACCCTGTCGATCGCGTGGCCGCTGTGGAAGGACGGCGGGATGGCGGTGGACGAGGCGACGCTCGCGTACCTCTGGCACAGCCGTGGCCTCGTCCCCATGGAGTCGGCCGACGGGCTCGCCGCCCTGGTCCGCGCGTGGCGGCTCGGGGCGGAGCGGGTGTGGGTGCACTACGGCGACCCGGGCCAGGCGCTGCACTCGGCAACGTTCAGCGCACCGGGCACACCGGCCCGTACGCGTAACACCGCCCCCGCCCCGTGGCCACGGCCGAGGCGCGCCGCCTCCGAGCGTGCCGGGCGCGAGGCGCTGCACCACCTCCTCGACCTCTTCGCACGCGTCACCAAGGTTCCGCGTGACGCCGTGGACGCCGACGAGCCGATCGGTGCGACGGGACTCGACTCGATCATGGTCGTGCAGCTCAACAAGGAGCTTGCCGCCCGGTACGGCGATGTCTCGAAGACCCTCTTCTACGAACACCCGACGCTGCGCGCGGTCGCCGGACACCTCGCGACGGAGCATGCGTCACCGGCCCCCGAGGACACCGCCCCCGAGGACACCGCCCCCGAGGACACCGCCCCTGTGGACACCGCCCCCGTGGAGACCACCACCGTGACACCCGACCCCGCACCGCGACCCGCGGCCCCCTCGCCCTCACCTTCGCCCTCGCCCGGGGTGCGGGAGCCCATCGCCATCATCGGCATGAGCGGCCGCTACCCGCAGGCCGAGAACATCACCGCCTTCTGGGAGAACCTCAAGGCGGGCCGCGACTGCGTCGGCGAGATCCCGGCCGACCGCTGGTCGCTGGACGGCTTCTACGAGCCGGACCGCGCGACGGCCGTCGCCACCGGCCGCAGCTACAGCAAGTGGGGCGGTTTCCTGGAGGACTTCGCGGCGTTCGACCCGCTCCTCTTCCAGATCGCGCCGCGCGACGCGTACGCCATGGACCCGCAGGAGCGGCTGTTCCTCCAGGCGTCGTGGGAAGTGCTGGAGGACGCCGGATACGCACGCGAGGAGCTGGCGCGCCGCCACCGGCGCCGGGTCGGTGTGTTCGCGGGCGTCACCAAGACGGGCCACGCCCGCCACGGTGTGCGGCGGCTGCCGTCGGGGGAGACGACGACCCCGGTGGTCTCCTTCGCCTCGCTCAGCGCCCGTACCTCGTACGTCCTCGATCTGCGCGGGCCGAGTCTGACGCTCGACACGATGTGCTCGGCGTCGCTCACCGCCATCCACGAGGCGTGCGAGCATCTGCACCAGGGCGCATGCGAGCTGGCCATCGCCGGTGGCGTCAACCTCTATCTGCATCCGCAGGACTACATCGAACTGTCCGGCTCCACCATGCTGTCCTCCGACGCGCGGTGCCGCAGCTTCGGCAGCGGTGGCGACGGCTTCGTACCCGGTGAGGGCGTCGGCTGCGTCCTGCTGAAGCCGCTCTCGCGCGCCCTCGCCGACGGCGACCGTGTGCTCGCGGTGATCCGCGGGACGAGCATCAACCACGGTGGCCGTTCCAACGGGTACACCGTGCCGAACCCCGGCGCCCAGGCCGAGCTGATCCGGGACGCGATGACCCGCGCCGGGGTTTCCGCCCGCGAGGTGGGCTACGTCGAGGCACATGGCACCGGTACGGAGCTGGGCGACCCGATCGAGGTGAAGGGGCTGACGCTCGCCTTCGGACAGGACACGGCGGACACGCAGTACTGCGCACTCGGCTCGGTGAAGTCGGCGATCGGCCACCTGGAGGCCGCCGCGGGCATCGCGGGGCTGACGAAGGCCGTACTCCAGCTGCGCCACGGACAGCTCGTGCCGAGCCTCCACGCCGAGGAGCCGAACCCCAACATCGCCTTCGAGCGGACCCCGTTCTTCGTCCAGCGCGAGCTGACGGCGTGGGAGCCGGACGGCCCCCGCATCGCGTCCGTCTCGTCGTTCGGCGCGGGCGGCTCCAACGCGCATGTGATCCTGGAGGAGTACGCCACCGAGCAGCCGCCTCCCACGGGCACGGCCGACGGCGCCGAGCACATCGTCGTCCTCTCGGCCCGTACGCCGGAGCAGCTGCACACCTCGGCCGGGCGCCTCGCCACGTTCCTCGACACCCAGGACGTCCGGCTGGCCGATCTCGCCTTCACCCTCCAGGTCGGGCGCGAGGCCCTGAAGGAACGGCTCGCGGTGGTCGCGGCATCGGTGCCCGAACTGCGGGACGCGCTGCGTGCGTACGTGGACGGCGGTGGCAACAGCGGCGACGGGGCACCGGGCGTGTACCGGGCCACCGCGGGACACGCACAGGGCGCCCTCGCCGAGATCGCCGCCGACGACGACCTCCGGGAACTCCTGGTCCAGCGCTGGGCCAGGGCCGGTAAGGCGGCCAAGCTCGCGGCCCTGTGGGTCGAGGGCGTGGAGCCCGACTGGCATGCGCTGCACGCCCCGGCGATGCCGCGGCGGATCGCGCTGCCCACGTATCCGTTCGCCAAGGACCGGTACTGGGTCGGGGACCTCGATCCGGTGGCGGACATGGCACCCGTGGCCCTCGAACGGCCCACCGAGCAACCCATCGAACCGGCCGCGGCCGCCCCGCAGGAGCCGCTCGAAGCGCAGGTGGCCCGCGTGGTGCGGGACAAGCTCGCCAAGGCGCTCGCGATGCGGGAGAGCGAGGTCGAGGGCGGCCACGCCTTCGCCGACTACGGACTCGACTCCATCCTCGGCGTCCGCCTCGTCCACGAACTCAACGAAACCCTCGCGCTCGACCTCCCGACGAGTGTCATCTACGACCACAGCACGGCGGACCGCCTCATCGCCCACATCCTGGGCGCCCACCGTCCCGTCGTCACCCGCACCGAGCCCCGACCGGGCCCGGCCACGACACCGACACCGCGCACCACACCACCCGCAACGCCACGACCGCCGATCGCCATCGTCGGTATCAGCGGCCGGTTCGCCGGATCCGACTCCCCGGCCGACCTGTGGGAACACCTCGCGGCGGGCCGTGACCTCGTCGGCGAGGCCACCCGCTGGGATCTGAAGGCCACGGACACCGGCGCGGCGAAGCGCTGCACACGCGGCGGATTCCTCGACCACATCGATGAGTTCGATCCGCTGTTCTTCAACATCTCCGGCGTCGAGGCCGCCATCATGGACCCGCAGCAGCGGCTGCTGCTCGAGGAGTCCTGGAAGGCCCTGGAGGACGCGGGATACGCGGGCCACCGGATGAGCGACGTCCGCTGCGGCGTCTACGTCGGCTGCTGGGACGGCGACTACCAGGAGCTGCTGGGCGAGGACGCGCCCGCCCAGGCCTTCTGGGGCAACACGGCCTCGTTCATCCCCAGCCGGATCTCCTACTTCCTCAACCTCAAGGGCCCCGCCATCGCGGTGGACACCTCCTGCTCCAGCTCCCTCGTCGCCATCGACCTGGCCTGCAAGGACCTGGCGTCGGGCGAGACCGCGATGGCGCTCGCGGGCGGTGTGTACGTCCAGTCGACACCGCGGCTGTACGACCTGGCCGGGCGCGCCGGGATGCTCTCGCCGACCGGCCGCTGCCACACCTTCGACCACCGCGCCGATGGTTTCGTACCGGGCGAGGCGGTCGGCGCGCTGGTGCTCAAGCGGCTGGACGACGCCCTCGCCGACGGGGACCACGTCTACGGCGTGATCCGCGCCTCGGGCGTCAACCACGACGGCGCGACCAACGGCATCACCGCGCCCAGCTCCGCGTCCCAGGAGAGCCTGCTGCGCGAGGTGTACGACGCGTACGGCATCGACGCGGAGCACATCCAGCTCGTCGAGGCGCACGGCACGGGCACCAAGCTGGGCGATCCGATCGAGTTCCAGGCGCTCACCCGGGCGTTCCGCGAGGAGACCGACAAGGCGGGTTACTGCGCCCTGGGTTCGGTGAAGACGAACCTCGGCCACACCCAGCACGCGGCGGGTGTCGCGGGTGTCGTCAAGGTGCTGCTGGCGCTGAAGCACCGCCAGATCCCCGCCTCCCTGCACTTCGAGACCGCCAACGAGGCGGTGGCGCTCGACGGCAGCCCGTTCTACGTGAGCACCCGCACCCACCGCTGGGACACGGCCCCGGGTGTGCCGCGGCGCGCCGTGGTCAGCTCGTTCGGCGCGAGCGGCACCAACGCGCACCTCGTCATCGACGAAGGGCCCGCCCCGGCGCGGGTCCCGGCGCCGCGGCCCGCGTACCTCGTCGTCCTCTCGGCACACTCGCGCGACCAGCTCGCCCAGCAGCTGACCCGGCTGGCCGCCCACCTCCGCCGCGAACCCGCGCTCGACTGCGGCGACATCGCGCACACGCTCATCGCCGGGCGCGAACACTTCGCACACCGCTTCGCCTGCGTGGTCCGCGATGGCGAGGAGCTGGTCCGGGTCCTGGACGAAGGGCTCGGCGGGGCGCGCGCGTTCACCGGAGAGGCGGTGGCGGCGAGCGGTACGGGGGACGGCACGGACGGCACCCGGCTCGGCGAGGAGGCCCTGCGGCGCTGCTCCGGCGGTACGGCGCACACCGACGCACCGCTCGCCTACCGCACGGATCTGGAACTGCTCGCCGAGCTGTTCGTCCAGGGCGTGGCGCTCGACTACGCCGCGGTGTTCCCCGAGGCCGCGCGGCGCCGGGTGCCGCTGCCGACGTACCCGTTCGCCCGCGAGCGCCACTGGCCGACGACGGCCGAGGCGGCGACACCCGCCCCCGAAGTCCCCGCCGTACGCCACCCCATGATCCCCCGGCCCGCACCCGACGCGGACGGCGGCCACCGCGCCACGGCCACACTGACCGGTGAGGAGTCCTATCTGCGCGACCACACGGTCCACGGCCGCCGGACCCTGCCCGGGGTGGCCCACCTCGAAATGGCGCGGGAGACCGCGGTCCACGCGCTCGGCGCGACCGCCACCACCCCGCTGCGGATGCGCAACGTCACCTGGGTACAGGCGCTCGCCGTCGAGGGCGCGCCCGTGGACGTCGAGGTCCGGGTGAAGCCGGTCCGGGACGGCGGTGTCTCCTTCGAAGTCGCCTCCCGGACCGCCGAGTCGTCCGTCCACAGCGAAGGCCGCGTCGCGCGCTCGGACACCCCGCGCCCGGCGCCCCTCGACCTCGCGTCCCTGCGCGCCGACTGCCCGACCACGGTGTCCGCGGCACGCGTCGCCGGTGCGCTGCGGACCATGGGCATCGTGCACGGCGCGTCGCTGCGCGCCATCGAGGAGGCGTACGTCGGCCCCGGCGTCGTCGTCGCCCGGCTCGCCCTCCCCGACGCGGCCGACGGCTCGGACGGGCCGGACGGGCCGGACGCGCCGTACGTCCTGCACCCGGCCATGATGGACTCGGCCATCCAGGCGTCGATGGCGCTGCACCTGGCCGAGGGGGAGGGGCCCCGGGACACCGCGATCCCCTTCGCGCTCGACCGGCTCGAACTCTTCGCCCCGTGCACCTCGGCGATGTGGGCCGTCGTCCGCGTCGCGGACGGCGCGCAGCCGGTCACGGCCCTCAGCAGGCTCGACATCGACCTCGTGGACGACACCGGCGCGGTGTGCGTGGCCATGACCGGCTACACCTCGCGCCGGGTGCCCGAGCCGGTGCCGTCGCTGTACGCGCCCGTGTGGGAGCCGCTCGCGCCCGCCGCGTTCGGCGCGCCCGTACCGTCCGGCGCGGACCGCGTCCTGGTCGTCGGCGGCACCGCAGAACAGCAGGCGGCGATCACCGCGCAGTGCCCGCACACCACCGTGTGGAGCCTCGCACCGGACGCGTCGATCGACGAGGTGGCCGACGCGCTGCAAGCCGCCGGTCCGCTCGGCCACCTGGTGTGGATCGCGCCCGACACCGGTGTGGAAGTCACCGACGCGGTCGGTCTCGTCGCCGCCCAACAGGACGGTGTCCTCGCGGCCTTCCGCATGGTCAAGGCGCTGCTGCGGACCCGGCACGACGCCCGGTCGCTGGGCCTGACCCTGGTCACCCGGCGCGCCGTCCCGGCCCATGCCACCGATGAGATCCGGCCCGTCCACGCCGGGCTGCACGGCCTCTTCGGCTCACTCGGCCAGGAGTACCCGAACTGGACCGTCCGCCGGCTCGACCTGGACGGCGACACCGCGTGGCCCGCGGATCTCACCGCACTGCCCGCGCATTCACACGGCGACACCTGGGTGCGCCGCGCCGGTCAGTGGCTCGGCCGCCGACTGGCCCCGTGCGAGGCGGCGGCCACCGCCACCGGGCAGCGCTACCGCGAGGGCGGCGTCTACGTCGTGATCGGTGGTGCGGGCGGTCTGGGCGCTGCCTGGACCGAGCATGTGGTCGAGCGCTACGGCGCGCGGGTCGTGTGGCTCGGACGCCGTGAGCACGATGCGGAGATCGACGCCAAGCTGGGTGGCATCCGGGGCCGGGGCGAGGTCAGCTATCTCGCCGCCGACGCCACGGACCCCGCGGCCCTGGCCCGCGCCCACGCCGAGGTCATCGAGCGGTACGGGCGGATCGACGGAGTCGTGCAGGCGGCCCTGGTGCTCCGCGACCAGGGCCTCGCCACCATGGACGAGGACACGTTCCGCGCGAGCCTGGCGGCCAAGGTCGACGCGAGCGCGGCCATGGCGGCGGTGTTCGCCGACGACGACCTCGACTTCGCCCTCTTCTTCTCCTCGATCCAGTCGTTCACGACCGCGGCCGGACAGAGCAACTACGCGTCGGGGTGCACCTTCGCCGACGCCTACGCCCACGCCCTGTCCGGGCAGTGGCCGGGCCCGGTGAAGGTGATGAACTGGGGCTGGTGGGGCAGCATCGGCAGCGTCGCCTCCGACTTCCACCGCGAGCGCATGGCCCGCTGGGGGCTGCTGTCCATCGAACCGCCGGAGGCCATGGCCGCGCTCGACACCCTGCTCGGCGGCCCGCAGCAGCAGCTCAGCTACGTCAAGCTCACCGAACCGGACGCGCTCCGGCCGATCGACCCGGCCACCCGCCTCACCGTCTACGAACGCGACCCGGCCGCCCGCATCCCCGCCGACGCCCTGATGGCCCGCTCCGGCCTCGCCGACAGCCAGGAGATCCTGCGGACGGTGGCCGACTGGCGCGCCGAGCGCGACGCCCTGCTCGGCCGCATGACCCGCGGCCACCTGACGGCCATGGGCGTCGTACGGGACGGCGAGACGTACGACGCCAACTCCGGTCCCGGTGCCGACCTCACCGCGCTCCGCGCACGCGGCGGCATCCTCGACCGGTACACCACCTGGCTGGAGCACGCGCTGCGGACGATGCCCGCCACGGCCCCGCCGCTCGACGCCCTGAACCAGGAGTGGAAGGAGCGCTGCGCCGAGTGGTCCGCCGACCCCGACAAGCGGGCCGAACTGCGGCTCGTCGACGCCACGCTCGCCGCCCTGCCCGACATCCTGACCGGCCGCACCCGGCCGACCGACATCATGTTCCCGCGCGGTTCCCTCGAACTCGTCGAGGGCTGCTACAAGAACAACCGCGTGGCGGACACCTTCAACCGCGCCATGGCCGACGCTGCCGTCGGCGTGGTGTCCGAGCGGCTGCGCCGTCACCCCGACGCGCGGTTGCGCATCCTGGAGATCGGCGCGGGCACCGGCGGCACGAGCGTGGGGCTGTTCGCGGCGCTGCACCCCTACCAGGACCACATCGAGACGTACACGTACACCGACCTGTCGAAGGCGTTCCTGAACCACGCGCAGAGCGAGTACGGGCCCGACGTCCCGTACCTGGACACCGCGCGCCTCGACGCCGAACAGCCGCTCGCCGGGCAGGGCATCGAGGTCGGCGGCTACGACCTCGTCGTAGCCGCCAACGTCCTGCACGCCACCCGGGACACCCGTACCACCCTCCGCAACGCCAAGTCGGCCCTGCGCGACGGTGGTTGGCTGCTGCTCAACGAGCTGTGCTCGTTCGATGTGTTCAGCCACCTCACCTTCGGGCTGCTGGAGGGCTGGTGGCTGTTCGAGGACGCGTCGCTGCGCATCCCCGGCTCGCCCGCGCTGTCGCCCGAGAGCTGGCGGGACGTCCTCCACGGCGAGGGGTTCCTGTCGGTGGTCCTCGTCCTGCCGCAGGCCCGGGCGCTCGGACAGCAGATCATCGCGGCCGAGAGCGACGGCGTCGCCCGCAGGCCGGTGCCCGTGGCCGACGCCCACCCCGCCCCCGTACCCAACGAGCCCGTGGCCGTCGAGCCCACGCCTGATGAGCCCGCCGCGGCCGGTCCCTCCGACGAGGCCCGTGCCGCGACGATGGTGGCGTACCTGAAGGAGAAGGCCGCCGCCACGCTGAAGATCCCGGCGGAGAAGATCGATCCGTCGGTGTCGCTCATCCACTACGGCATGGACTCGATCCTCGTCCTCCAGCTCGCCAACGCGCTGCGCGAGGACTTCGACGACGTCTCGCCCACCCTCCTCTTCGACGCCGAATCGGTCGACGAGCTCTCTGCCCACTTCCTCGACACCTACCGCGACCGCGTCGACGCCCTCGTGCTCCGACGCCACCAGGAGGCGTGATGGCACTGCCGATGGACGACCCCGCGCCCGCCAGGATCGTGGTGGGCATCACCGGCGCCACCGGGGCCGTGCTGGGCGTGCGGCTGCTGGAGCGGCTGCGCGAGCACGGCGGGGTGGAAACCCATCTGGTGATCAGCCGTTGGGCGCGCTCCACCATCGAGTACGAGACCGCGATGAGCGTCCGCGAGGTGGCCGCGCTCGCCGACGTCACCCACACCCCGGAGGACCAGGGCGCGGCCATCTCCTCCGGCTCCTTCCGCACGGGCGGCATGGTGATCGTCCCGTGCAGCATGAAGACCCTCGCGGCGATCCGCATGGGCTTCGCCGACGGACTGGTGGCCCGCGCCGCCGACGTCACCCTGAAGGAGCGCCGCAAGCTGGTGCTGGTGCCCAGGGAGACCCCGCTGAGCGACATCCACCTGGAGAACATGCTCGCGCTGTCCCGCATGGGCTCGGTGATCCTGCCCCCGATGCCCGCCTTCTACCAGCACCCGGAGACGGCCGGCGACATCGTCGACCACACCGTGACCCGCGTGCTCGACCAGTTCGGCATCGACACGCCCAAGGCCGTCCGCTGGAACGGGATGCGCGACGCCCGACAGCACGCCCGACCCCGACCCCGATCCTGACTCCGAGGCGAGGACGAAACCCCATGAATCACTTGTCCAGTCTGCGCGACTACCTGGACGCCCTGGCCAAGCTCGACGATCTGCGGGTCATCGACGACGAGGTGGACGCCGAGCTGGAGATCGGCGCGATCGCCCGCTACGCCACCGAGCACCGCGCCCCGGCCCATCTGCTGTCCCGCATCCGGGGTTTCACGCCCGGCTTCCGGGTCCTCACGGCGCCCGCCGCGTACAGCAGCGTCCCGGACACCCCGTACGCCCGGGTCGCGCTCTCCCTCGGGCTCGACCCGGACACCCGGCCGCTGCGACTGCTGGACGGGCTGGTCGCCGCCCAGTCGGCCGCCCCCGTCCCGCCCGTCACGGTGGCGTCGGGCCCCTGCCAGGAGAACGTCCTGCTCGGCGCGGACGCCGACCTGACCCGCTTCCCGTTCCCGCTGCTGCACCACGGCGACGGCGGACGGTACGTGAACACCATCGGCACCTTCGTGCTGCGCAGCCCCGACCGCCGCTGGACCAACTGGGGCCTCGCGCGGGCCATGCTGCACGACGCCCACCGCATGGCCACCTTCACCGGTTCGCCGCAGCACATCGGCGTCATCGACGACATGTGGCGCGAACGCGGCGAGCGCACCCCCTTCGCGCTGGTCCTCGGCGCCGAGCCCGCCGTCCCGTTCGTGTCCACCATGTCGCTGCCCGAGGAGGTGGACGAGGCCGCCTACCTCGGCGCCTACTACGGCCGCCCGGTGGAGCTGGTCCGCTGCCGGACCGTCGACCTGGAGGTGCCCGCCACCGCCGAGATCGTCATCGAGGGGTACATCAACCACGACGAGCTGATACCGGAAGGCCCGATGGGCGAGTTCGCGGGCTACGTCCCCGACTGGCAGGTGGAGCTGCCCGCGTACACCGTCACCGCCATCACCCACCGCGACGACCCGATCATGCCGGTGGTGTGCGCGGGCAAGCCGGTCGACGAGGACCACACCCTCGTCGGGCTGACCCACTCCGCCCGCTGGACCCACTACCTGCGCGAGGCCGGACTGCCCATCGCCGCGTCCTGGATGATCCCGGAGACCGCGGTTCACGTCCTGGCCGTCACCGTCGACCGCGACTGGCGCGAGCGCACCGGCTTCACCTCCTCCGAGCAGCTGTGCCGGGCCATCGGCGAGGCGTGCGACGCCTTCCCGCACGGCGGCTGGTGGGTCACCCGCATCATGGTCCTCGACCACGACATCGACCCCACCGACCTGCGCGACGTCCTATGGGGCTTCGCCACCCGCTCCCACCCCACCACCGGCATCCACGTCCTCCCCGACACCGCCATCATGCATCTGATGGTGTGCTACACCGACGAGGAGCGGGAGACCGGCCGCGGCCCGACCGTCCTGTTCGACTGCCTCCGCGAGGACGACCTGAACATCGCCTCCTTCGCCGAGAACTACCCCCAGGCGGTCCAGCGGCGCACCCACCAACTCCTCGCAGCCGCCCGCCCGTTGGGGGACATCGGCTAGCCGCGCGCCGCCCTCCGCTCCGCCGCCGCGAGGGCGCGGTGGCGGGCGGCCGGGTGGTCGTCGGGGACGCGGGGGGTGCCCGGACCGTGGAGGTGTTCGCGGAGGGTGGCGCCCTCGTAGGAGTGGGGCATCCGGCCGCGGGCGCGGAGTTCGGGGACGACCAGGTCGACGAAGTCGGTGAAGGTGCCCGGGGTGGTGGCGTAGGCGAGGTTGAAGCCGTCGATGTCGGCTTCCTCGACCCACCGTTCGAGTTCGTCGGCCACCGTGTCCGGGGCGCCGACGACGACCGGGCCGATGCCGCCGATGCCCAGGTAGCGGGCGACCTGGTCGGGGGTCCACTCGCGGGACGGATCGGCCGTGGAGAAGATGGCCAGGGCGGAGCGGACCGCGTCGGTGTCCACGTACGCCAGCGGCTCGTCCGGGTCGAGGGTGGACAGGTCCAGGCCGCTCCAGCCGCCGTAGAGGGCGAGTGCGCCCTCGTACGAGGCGTACGAGGCGAGGTCGGCGTGCTTGGCGCGGGCCTCCTCGTCAGTGGGCGCGGTGATCGCGGTGAGCAGGATGTAGATCTTCACGCCGTACGGGTCGCGGCCCTCGGCGGCGGCCCTGGCGCGGATGTCGTCCACGACGCGGCGGGTGGCCCCGGGGGTGACCGCGTTGATGAAGACGCCCTCGCCGTGGCGGGCGGCGAAGGCGCGGCCGCGCGGGGAGGCGCCCGCCTGGAAGACGACCGGGGTGCGCTGCGGGGAGGGTTCGCTGAGGAAGACGCCGGGGACGGAGAAGTGCTTGCCCTCGTGCGCGATGTCGCGGATCCGGGCCGGGTCGGTGAACAGCCCGCGCTCGGTGTCTCGGACCACCGCGTCGTCGTCCCAGGAGTACTCCCACAGCTTGTAGCAGACCTCCAGGAACTCCTCGGCCACCTCGTACCGGTCGTCGTGGGCGACCTGTTCGCCGAGGCCGAGGTTGCGGGCGGCGCTGGCCAGGTAGGAGGTGACCACGTTCCAGGCGATGCGGCCCTTGGTGAGGTGATCCAGGGTGGTGAGGGTGCGGGCGAGCTTGTACGGCTGCTCGTAGGTGAGCGACACCGTCACCCCGAAGCCCAGGTGGCGGGTGACGGCGGCCATCGCGGAGACCGCGGGCAGCGGATCGGACAGCGGGATCTGGGCGCCCTGGCGTACGGCCGCGTCGCGCGAGCCCTGGTAGACGTCGTACACGCCGAGCACATCGGCGATGAACAGCGAGTCGAAGCCACCGCGCTCCAGCAGCCGCGCCAGATCGGTCCAGTAGGACAGATCGGTGTAGCGGTGGGCCTGGTCGTCGGGGTGGCGCCACAGACCGGGCGACTGGTGGCCGACGCACGCCATGTCGAAGGCGTTGAGATGGATGCGGCGCATTACTTCACGGCTCCGGAGGACAGGCCGGCGACCAGCCACCGCTGGGCGGCCACGGCGAGGACGTAGACGGGCGCGATGCCGACCAGCGAGACGACGGCCTGCTGGCCGAACTCCACGTTCTTGTCGCCCTGGAAGAGGGACAGCGCCACCGGCAGCGTCTGCGCGCTGCTGTCCTGGGCGAAGCTCAGGGCGAACAGGAACTCGTTGTAGCTGAGGAAGAAGCAGATCAGGGCCGCCGCCGCGACCCCGGGCGCGATCAACGGCAGGACGATGCGGCGCAGCCCGGCCCAGGCGCCGAGCCCGTCGAGCCAGGCGGCCTCCTCGATCTCCCGGGGCACCCGCCGTACGAAGCCGTCCAGCAGCCAGATGGCCACCGGCACATTGGCGAGCCCGTCGACCAGGGCGAGCCCGGCCACCGTGTTGTTCAGCTGGAGGTTCCGCAGCAGGAAGAACAGCGGGAGGATGGCGACGACCGGGGGAGCGGAGTAGCTGGACAGCACCAGCGCCGCCAGCCGCCCGCCACTGCGTCCGGCGCGCGCGGTGAAGTACGCGCCCGGCACCGCGATCAGCAGCGTCAGCACCACCGAACCGGCCGCCACCGTCCAGGAGTTGGCCATGTAGCGGCCCAGGTCGATGGCGCCGAAGGCGTCGGGCCAGTTGCGCCAGAACACCTGGGACGGCAGCAGCCCGCCGTTGAGCACGTCGTCCCGCGACCGCAGGGACAGCGACACCACGTACAGCACGGGGACCACCGTGGCGAGGGCGATCAGCCCCAGCAGCGCCGTGAGCCCGGCCCTGCGGCGGCGCCGCGCCCCGATACCGGCCGCGCTCATACGGCCACCTCCTCATGTCGCTTGCGGCGCAGTGCCACCACGCTCACCACCAGGCCGATGACCAGCGAGAAGAGCACGGTGGCGGCGGCCGCGGAGCCGACGTCGAACTCCTGGAGGGCGGTGCGCTGGATGTCGTAGGTGCTGGTCGTGGTGGAGAAGCCGGGCCCGCCCGCGGTGACCACGTACACGATGTCGAACACCTTGAAGCCGATGACCAGCTTGAGCGTCAGCACGGACAGCAGGGTCGGCTCGATGTACGGCAGCACCACCGAACGCAGCGTCCGCACCCGGCCCGCCCCGTCCAGCGCGGCGGCCTCCCGCAGCTCGTCCGGTACGCCGAGCAGCGCGGCGTACGCCAGCAGCATCACGAACGGCGTCCACTGCCAGCTGTCGATGACGATCAGGGTGACGAAGGCGCCGGTGCCGCCGCCGAGCGGATTGACGCCGGGCAGTCCGAACGCGTGCAGTACGCCGTTGAGTGCCCCGCCGACCGGGGCGAGCAGCAGTTTCCACGCCACCCCGACCATGACGGGCGGGGTGACCAGCGGCAGCAGCAGAACCGTGCCCAGCAGCCCGGGGCGCGCCGCCCGCGCCCGCAGCAGCAGCGCGAGCGCGGTGCCCAGCACCAGCTGGACGCAGGCGGCGGCCACCGCGAACACCACGGACCGCCACAGCGAACCGCTGAACGACTGGCTCTCCAGCGCCGCGTGGAAGTTGTCGAACCCGGTCCAGCGCTGCAACGGCTGGGCCAGCGTGGAGCTGGTGAAGGCGAGACCGATGAGATAGACGAGCGGATAGGCGGCGAACACCAGCAGGAACACCACCGAGGGCGCGGCCAGCGCGCGCGGCACGCGGAAGCGCGGTACGTGAAAGGCCCGAGACACGCGCGATCAGGTCTTCTTCAGGGTGGTGAGCCACGCCTGCTGCGTGTTCTCCAGGGCCTTCTTCGCGCTCTGCTTGCCCTGGAGACCGAGCGCCAGCTCGTCCACCAGCCGCTGGAGCAGCTGGGGCGACTTGGGCACGGTCGGCCACGGCAGCGGGTCCCCGGCGAGCCCGGTGCGCACCACGTCGTACGAGTCGGGGGACGCCTTCTTGAACGCGTCGGCATTGAGGGTGCTGGTGCGGATGGGGTCGGCGCCCGCGTCCGGCTTGCCCAGCACCAGCAGGTTCTGCTGCGCCGCGGTGGCCCACTTGATGAACGCGGCGGCGGCCTCCTTCTGCTTCGACGCCGTGGAGACGGCGAGCCCGAACCCGGCGTCCAGCGAGGTGCGCGGCTTGGTGTTGTCGCCGCCCACCGGGAGGGTGGTGACGCCCCACTTGCCGACCACCTTGGACTGCTTGGGGTCCTCGGCGCGCTTGGCGAAGTCGGTCCAGAAGTCGAGCATCGCGCCCTTGCCGTCGAGGAACGCGGGCGTCGCCTGGTCGAAGCCGATCTGGAGCGGCGAGGGCAGGGCGTGCGGGGCGGCGTCGAAGAGCGCCTGGGCGGCGGCGATCGCCTCGGGGGAGGTGAGGGTCGGGGTGCCGGAGCCGCCCTGGTCGAGGAAGGTGCCGCCGTATCCGGCGAGCCGGTTGGCGAAGTCGCAGCCGAGGATGACCGGCACCTGCTGGGCCTCGATGATGGTGCCGTAGTACTTGCCCTTGGCGTCCTTGGTGATCTTCTCGGCGATGTGGTGGTAGTCGTCCCAGGTCTTGGGCGGCTCGACCTTGTGCCGTTCGAAGATCTCGGTGTTGTAGAAGAGGATGTGGGTGTCCCCGTCGTACGGCAGGCCCCAGCGCTTGCCGTCCCACCGCGTGTACGTGTCGTACAGCGACGGCAGGAAGTCGGACTCCTCGATGTCCTTGTGAGCCCTGATGTACGCGGTCAGATCCTCGATGACTCCGCCCTGGGCCAGGGTGCCGACCGCCGCGTACCAGTACATGAACACATCGAACTGGCCCGCCCCGGACTGGACGTCGAGCGTCGCCTTCGAGGTGAGCTTGTCGTACGGCACCGGCGTGACCTTGAGCTTGGCGCCGGTGGCCTCCTCGAAGGGGCCCGCGAGGTAGCGGAACGACAGGGCGTTGGGCTGGTTGGCAAGGATCTTGAGGGTGACGCCGTCCAGATCGGGCTTGGCGGTCGGGTCCAGCGCGTCGCCCTGCGCGGTGCCGCAGGCGGTGAGCAGCGGTCCGGCGGCGGTGAGGGCGGCGGCGCCGGTGGTGGCGCGGAGGAGCTGTCTGCGGGAGAGCGGGGCCATGGCACGGGTCCTTGGGGTTCAGGTGTAGAGCGTGAACGGCGGATGGGCGCCGTTGAGGAAGTGGTCGCCGACCTCGCGCAGCTTGTAGGCCACCGGGTCGTGCAGCGTGTGGGTGCGCGCGTTGCGCCAGAACAGGTCGAAGCCGTACGCGGAGGCGGTGGCGCGGGCGCCGGTCACCTCCAGGATGCGGGCGGTGATGTCCAGGGCGGCCCGGGTGGCGGCCACCTTGGCGGTGGCGACGGTGACGGCGATCTCGCCGCGCTCCTCGCCGGTCAGGTCGTGCCCCCGGTCCAGGCCGCGTTGGACGGCCTCCACCGCCTCGTCGGCCAGGGCCCGGGTGGCGCGGGCGGAGACGGCCAGTTCCCCGTAGGTGGCCAGCACATACGGGTCCTGGGTCGCCGACGCCACTCCGGACAGCGGCCAGGGGCGGGTGGTGGTCCGGGTGTACTCCGCGGCGGCGGCCAGCGCGCCCTCCGCGATGCCGAGGTAGAAGTGGACGAAGACCAGCTGGATGGCCGGGGTCACCAGGGTGGCGAACGGGGACAGGACGCCGTCGTCCTGCGAGAGCGAGCCCAGGACGTCGTCCGCCGCCACCGGCACCGCGTGGAACTCCACGCTGCCGCTGGCCGACAGCCGCTGCCCGAAGTTGTCCCAGTCGTCGTTGCGCACCACCCCGGGGTGGTCCGGGTCGACGAACACGACCAGCGGCTCACCGGTGTCCGCGCGGGTCGCGCCGACCACCAGCCGGTCGGCGACCCGGGCGCCGGTGGCGAACGTCTTCCGCCCGTCGAGGCGGAAGCCCGTGCCGCTCGGACCCGTGGGGGCGAGCACCACGTCCGGATCGCGCGGGTTGAACGCGCCGCCCCACAGCCAGCGCCCCTCGGCGGCCGCGCGCTCCACACGCTCGGTGTGCGCCGCGCCGCCGAAGAAGCGCACGTTCCACGACAACAGGTAGTGGTAGCCGAGGAGTTGGCCGATCGACCCGTCCCCGGCGGCGATCTCGCGGATGACGGCGTAGGCGGTGCGCCAGTCGGCGCCCCCGCCACCGCGCTCGGCCGGGATCAGCAGGGTCAGCAGCCCGGCGTCGCGCAGCCGGGCGGCCTCGTCGTGGGGCGGGCGGTTCGCCCGGTCCCGTTCGACGGCGTCCCGCGCCAGGTCGGCGGCGACCTCGCGGGCGGTGGCGAGCCACTGCTCGTGGGTGGCCGGGGGTGACAGGGTGGTGCTCATGGCCGCGCTCCTCCTGGTACGACGCTGGAACGACTCGGACTGGCAGGACTCAGACGATGCCGTTGGCGGGTGGGGTGACGCCGTTGAGGGCGTGGTTGCCGAGATGCTGGATCTTCCAGCGGCGTGGGTCGTGCAGGGTGTGGGTGCGGGCGTTGCGCCAGTGCCGGTCGAGGTTGCCGCCGCGCAGCGCGGACCGGGTGCCGATGAGCGCGAACACCTCGCTGGAGACCGTCACCGCGGCGGTGTCGGCCTGGGCGCGGGCCGCGGTGACCGCGATCGACGCCTCGGTGGCCAGGGCCTCGTCACCCGGCGCTGCGCGGGCCGCGTCGATGGCGGCCCCGGCCCGCTCCAGCAGCGCTTCGGCGGACCGTACGAGCAGGGCGAGTTCGCCGAACTTCTGGATCACCAGCGGCTCCCCGGCCGCCCGGTCGGCCCCCGACTCGCCCCACGGGCGGGCGACGGTACGGATCAGCTCACCGCCCTCCTCCAGCGCGGCCCGGGCGATCCCGGTGTCCACGGCCGCGTGGAGGAACTGCCCGAACGCGCCGAACACCTCGGGCCGCTCGAAGGTCAGATGATGCGGCACCACCCGGTCCTCCGGCACGTGCACGTCCTCCAGCCGCACGCTGCCGCTGGCCGTGGTGCGCTGGCCGATCCCGTCCCAGTCGTCCACGACGGTCAGCCCGGGCGCGTCGCGCGGCAGGAACGCAGCGGTGAGACGGTCCTCCGGGCCGAGCGCGAACACCGGCACCCAGTGCGCGAACAGCGCGCCGGTGGCGTAGTCCTTGGTCCCCGTCAGCCGGAAACCGCCCGCCACCGGGTCCGGGACCAGCCGGGTGGCGAACTCCAGGGCGTGCCGGGTGCCCTTCTCCGCCAGCGCGTTGCCGAACCGGCGTCCGGCCAGCAACTCGCCGTAGAAGAAGGCGCGTTGCTCCTCGGTGCCGTTCTCCTTCAGGACCTCCACGAAGAAGAAGTGGTTCTGCGGGATCTGCCCGATGCTGGAGTCGGCCGCCGACAGCAGCCGGATGACCTCACCGAGCGTGCGGGCGCCCACCCCGGCGCCACCGTGCGCGCGCGGCACGGTGACGCCCAGCAGCCCCGACTCCGACAGCGCGTCGAGCTCCGCGTGCGGCAGCCTGCGATCCGCGTCGCGTCCGGCCGCGCCCGTACGGAACCCCTCGGCCAGTTTCGCCGCCACCCGGGCCGCCTCGGCCTCCGTGGCGATCACGTGGGCCATCATCGGCTCCCGGACGCGGCGAACGGCACCTGCGCGGCGGGCTGCGGGGCGGCGGCGGGGCGCGCCGGATGCGTCCACAGCCCCTGCTGCCGCAGGCGCGGCAGCACGCCCTCGCCGAACCAGTACGCCTCCTCCAGATGCGGATAGCCGGACAGCACGAACTCGTCGATCCCGATCCGGTGGTATTCGGCGATCCGCTCCGCCACTTCCTCATGGCTGCCGACCAGCGCCGTACCGGCGCCGCCGCGCACCAGACCGATGCCCGCCCACAGATTGGGGTGGATCTCCAGCCCGTCCCGGCCGCCGCCGTGCAGCGCGAGCATGCGCTTCTGCCCCTCGGACTCGCTGCGCGCGAGCCCGGCCTGCACGGACTTCACCGTCTCCGGGTCGAAGCCGTCCAACAGCCGCCGCGCCTCCGCCCACGCCTGCTCGCTGGTGTCGCGGGTGATGACGTGCAGCCGGATGCCGAAGCGGATCGTACGGCCCTCCTTGGCCGCAAGACCCCGGACCCAGTTGATCTTCTCCGCGACCTGGGCGGGCGGCTCGCCCCAGGTGAGGTACACATCCACATGGCGCGCCGCCACCTCACCGGCGATGGGGGAGGAGCCCCCGAAGTACACCTCCGGCACCGGGTCGGGCAGCCGGGCCAGCGAGGCGTCCGCCACCTGGAGGTGTTCGCCCGCCAGATCCACGGTCTTGCCGTCCCACAGCCCGCGCACGATCTCCAGGAACTCATCGGTGCGCCGGTAGCGCCCCTCCTTGTCGAGGAAGTCGCCGTACGCCCGCTGCTCATGGCTCTCGCCGCCGGTGACCACGTTCAGCAGCAGCCGGCCACCCGTCTGCCGCTGGTACGTCGAGGCCATCTGCGCGGCGAGCGTGGGGGAGACGAAGCCCGGACGGAACGCCACCAGGAACTTCAGCCGCTCGGTGTTCTGGCTGACCATCGCGGTCGTCAGCCACGCGTCCTCGCACCATGCCCCGGTCGGCGTCAGCGCCCCGACGAAGCCCAGGTCCTCGGCGGCGCGGGCGATCTGGGTGAGGTAGCCGACGGACGGCGGACGGTCGCCACCGGCCGCGGTGACGGGGGTCCCGTGGCCGCCGCCGACGACGTGGCGGCTGTCGCCGTTGGTGGGCAGGAACCAGTGAAAGGTGAGGGACATGGATGCGGCTCCGATCAGGGGCTTTGTCTAGGGATGTGACAGCTTGAAGGGGGTTACAGAAGGCCGTGCCGGGGCGGCCGGGTGCCGTTCAGCACGTAGCGGCCGATGTGCTGGACCTTCCAGCGGGGCGGGTCGTGCAGGGTGTGCGTACGGGCATCCCGCCAGTGGCGGTGGAGGTTGAGGGAGTCCAGCGCCGAGCGGGTGCCGGACACCTCGAAGAGCGCGCTGCCCGCCTCCACCGCCGCGGCGGCCGCCGACACCTTCGCGGTGGCCACGGCGATGGACGCCTCGGCCGCGGTATCGTCGGTGAGATCGGCGCGGGCGGTGTCCACCGCGCGCGCGGCGGCGTGCAGCAGCGCCTCGGCCGCCCGCACCTGGACGGCCAGTTCGCCGAAGCGCTGGATGAGCAGCGGGTCCTCGGCGGCCGTTTCGAAGCCGCTCTCGAACCACGGACGGCTCTTGGTGCGGACGAACGCCACCGCCTCCGCGAGGGCGCCCGAGGCGATCCCCGCGTCAATGGCGGCGTGCAGCAACTGGGCCACCGCGCCGTGCAGTTGGGGGCCGCGGAAGGTGAGGTGATGCGGCACCACGCGGTCGGTGGGCACGGCCACGCCCTCCAGCCGTACGGTGCCGCTGGCGGTCGTACGCTGACCCATGCCGTCCCAGTCGTCCACGACGCTCACCCCGGGCGCCTCCCGCGGCACGTACGCCACGTACAGCTCTTCGTTGGCGCCGCGCGCCAGCACCGGGATCCAGTCCGCGAACAGGGCGCCGGTGGAGTAGTGCTTGACGCCCGTCAGCTCGTACGAGCCGTCGGGCCGTGGCTCCAGTCGGGTGCGGATGTCCTGGATGTGCTTCGTCCCCGCCTCCGACTGGGCGTTGCCGAACCGCTTGCCCGCCCGCACCTCCGCGAAGAAGAACGCCTGCTGCTCCGGAGTGCCCTGACGGCGCAGCACGTTGATGTACACGAAGTGGCTCTGCGGAATCTGGGCGAGGCTGGCGTCGGCGGCCGCCAGCAGCCGGAACACCTCGGCGAGGGTGACCGCCGAGACGTCCGCGCCACCGTGTTCGTCCGGCACGGTGATCGCCAGCAGTCCGGACGCCGACAGCCGGTCCAGCTCGGCGCGCGGCAGGGTGCGGTCCGCGTCGCGCCCGGCCGCGCCCGTACGGAACTCCTCGGCGAGCTTCGCGGCCACCTCCAGCGCCTCCGCGTCGTCGGCGATGCGGTGGGCGGTTTCGGGAGAGGCTTCGGGAAGGGAAGACATGGCGGCCGTCAGCTCGCCGCCGCGAGCAGGGGCTGATGGCCCAGCGCCACGGAGAACTGGTCGACGACCTGCTCCAGCGCCTCGGCCGCGCCGGGGGTCACGAGCACCCCGCCGTCGGGGGTGGCGGTGATGTCCTTGTCGAGAGTGAACCAGCCCTGCACGATGTGCGCGGCGCCCATCGAGGACAGCACCGGCCGCAGCGCGTAGTCGATGGCCAGCACGTGCGCCGTGGTGCCGCCGGTGGCCAGCGGGAGCACGGTCTTGCCCGCCAGCGCGTACTGCGGCAGCAGGTCCAGCAGGGACTTCAGCAGCCCGGAGTAGGCGGCCTTGTAGACGGGGGTGCCGACGATGATCCCGTCCGCCTGCTCGACCAGCGTCGTGGCCCGGACGATGTCCGGATGCGCGAAGTCGGCGCCGAGCAGCGCGGTGGCGGGGATGGTGCGGACGTCGAGCGGGACCACCTCGTGGCCCTGGTCGGTGAGGCGCCCGTCGAGGTGGCGCAGCAGCCGGCCGGTGCGGGAGGTGGCGGAGGGGGAGCCGGAGATGGACAGGATGGTGGCCATGGTGGTCCCTTTCGGGGAAGTGGCGGGCGGTGGGGCGGGTACGGGGATCAGGTGAGGGCGGGCGCGGGCTCGGTGTCCGGCAGCTGTGCCTCCAGCTCGCGCACCAGCGGGAACACCCGCTTGCCGAAGTACTCGACCTCCTCCAGGTAGTGGAGGAAGCCGAGGAGGAACAGATCGACGCCGAGCCGCTTGTAGGCGACGATGCGCTCGGCGATCTGCTCGGGGGTGCCGATCAGCCCGGTGCGGAAACCGTCGTTGTACTGCACCAGGTCCTCGAAGCTGGAGTCCTGCCACATGCCCTTGCCGTCGGCGGTGGACTGCCCCGCCTGCTGCACCGCGTCGCGGAAGCCGTGCACCGCGTCGGTGTTGGCCTTGGCGACGATCTCGCGCAGGGTGTCGCGGGCCTCCGCCTCGGTGTCGCGGGCGATGAGGAACGCGTTGAGACCGAAGCGGGGCGCCGGGCGGCCCGCGGTGGCGGCGGAGGCGCGCACGTCCCGGAGCTGCTCGGTGACGCCGTCGAAGTCCTTGCCGTTGCTGAAGTACCAGTCGGAGACCCGCCCGGCCATGGCGCGGGCCGCGGTGGAGTTGCCGCCCTGGAAGATCTCCGGATGCGGGCGCTCCGTGCTGTTCAGGGGCTTGGGCTTGAGCGAGAAGTCACGGATCCGGTAGAAGTCCCCGGCCACTTCGGCGTGGTCCTCGGTCCAGATGGTGCGCAGCGCGTGGATGAACTCCTCGGCGCGGCGGTAGCGCTCGTCGTGCTCCAGCCACGGTTCGCCGAGCGCGGTGAACTCGCCCTTGAACCAGCCGCTGACGACGTTCACCGCGAACCGCCCGCCGGACAGCTGATCGGCGGTGGCGCCCAGCTTGGCAAGGACGCCCGGATGCCACAGCCCGGGGTGGACGGCGGCGATGACCTTCAGCCGCTGGGTGGCGAGCAGCAGCGCGAGGCTGAAGCTGGTCGACTCGTGCTGGTACTCGGCCCCGTAGCCGGCCATGTACCGCACCTGGCTGAGGGCGTAGTCGAAGCCGTTGTTCTCCGCGAGCACGGCCAGCTCGCGGTTGTAGTCGTAGCCCCAGTCGGTGCGCTGATCGATGGTGCTGGTGACCAGACCGCCGCTGACATTGGGCACCCAATAGGCGAAACGCAGCGGGTCGTTGCGGAATTCGGTGGCGGGATCTGCGGGCATGGGGAACTCCCGGAATGTGCATACGGGCATGGCGAATCAGCGCCTGGCGGGGAATTCAGGCGCGCGCGGAAAAGGGCCGACACGTGGCGGTCAGGCCGTCATGCGCGAAGGGCGGATGGCGACGCGGTAGGGCGGCGGCCGGTGCGAAACGGCCCTGGACCGTGTCTGGTCAGGGATGCTGAGGAGGGAGAGGGGCGGCGACGCGGAAGGGCGTTGCGGAGATCCGTCGGCGTTCGCTCAGGCCCGACAGCAACAGGACGCGCTGGAGACACGCGCAAGGTCGACGTGGCGTCGCCGCGTGAGGTCCTGTCGATTCATGGCATCGATACAAGCAGGGGAAAGTCCGGCCGGTCAAGAAGTCCCGGCCCGGATTCCATATCCCGGACACGCACACAAAAAAGCGGCCGGGCCGCGGAATCCCGCAGCCCAGCCGGTGTTGGTCGCGTCGCCCTGGCGCTACAGCTCCCTGAGCGCGGGCAGCAGCCGCTTCTCGGCCCAGTCGAAGAAGGGGGTCTGGTGGTCCCCGCCGATCTGGACCAGGGCCACGTCCGTGAAGCCCGCGTCGACGAAGGGGCGGATCTTCTCCGTGAACTCGGTGGCGTCATCGCCGCACGGGATGGACGCGGCCACGTCCTCGGGCCGTACGTACTGCGTGGCGCCCTCGAAGGAGGCCGGACCCGGCAGCTCGGAGTTGACCTTCCAGCCGCCGCCGAACCAGCGGAACTGGTCATGGGCCCGGGTGATCGCCGCGTCCCGGTCGGTGTCGTACGCGATCGGCAGCTGTCCGATGCGCGGCTTCCCGCCGCCGCCGTGCCGCTCGAAGGCGTCCACCAGGCCGGGCTTCGGCTCGGTGGCGATCAGCATGTCCGCCAGCCGCCCGGCCAGCTTGCAGGACGCCTCTCCGGAGGCGGCCAGCCCGATGGGCGGCGCCTCGTCGGGCAGGTCCCACAGCTTGGCGGACTCGACGTCGAAGTGGGTGCCCCGGTGGTTGACGTAGCCGCCCCGGAACAGCTCGCGGATGATCTCCACGGCCTCCTCCAGCATCTCCTGCCGGATGTCGGCCGACGGCCAGCGCGTGCCCACGACGTGTTCGTTCAGGTTCTCGCCGGAGCCCAGGCCCAGCCGGAACCGGCCCTCGGACAGCAGCTGCATCGTGGCGGCCTTCTGCGCGACCACCGCCGGGTGGTAGCGGACACTCGGGCAGGTGACGAACGTCGTCAGCGGGATCCGCGACGTGGCCTGCGCGGCCGCCCCCAGCACACTCCAGGCGTAGGGGGAGTGCCCCTGGGAATCGAGCCACGGAAAGTAGTGGTCGGACGTCACCGAGAAGTCGAAACCGACCTGCTCGGCCCGGACCACGTCCTCCACGAGCTGGCGTGGTCCGGCTTGCTCGGTCATCATCGTGTACCCCCATCGCATGGCTCCCGGGTACCGGTTTGCCCCGCTTTCAAACCGGCCTCCCGGGTCCTCGTTGCCGCCCGTGCCACCTGGAGTTACTTGCGGTAAAGGTGGATGTTCCGCACAGGGCGGTCGGAGCGCGGTGGTGATAACCGTTTCCCGGGGTGGGTGATGGCGTGCCAGGGTCGGCGGATGAGTGTTTCCCCTGCTTCCCGATGTGAGCTGCTGCACTGGCAGTTCGACCTGACCTGGTCGCTCTTCGAGTACCACCTGGAGCGCCTTGAGCCCGAGGACTTCCTCTGGGAACCTGCGCCCCTCTGCTGGACGATGCGTCGGACCTCCGACGGCACCTGGGCACCGGACTGGGCCGAGACCGAACCCGACCCCGTTCCGGTTCCCACGATCGGCTGGGTGAGCTGGCACATCGGCTGGTGGTGGAGCGTGACCATCGACCACGCCCGGGGGCGGGTGCCCCGGGAGCGGACCGAGGTCGTCTGGCCGGGTGGCGGGAAGGCGGCCATTGCGTGGCTGCGCGGGCTGCGCGACGACTGGCTGGCGGTGCTGGACGGGCTCGCCGACGCCGAACTGGACGCCACCGCCCCGTTCCCCTGGCAGGGCGACCCGCAGTACACCGTCGCCCACATGGTCGGCTGGGTGAACGCCGAACTCATGAAGAACGCCACCGAGATCGGCCAACTCCGCCTGCTGCGCGCCGCGTCGTCAGCGTGACGTCGGTGACGTCCCGCCGGGCTCCTGGCCGAGCCTGTTGGCGCGGTCGATCTCGGCGCTGTACTCCTCGGCCACGCCCGGACCGCGGCCAGGGGCGATGTGGCCGCAGTCCTCACGGTGGCGGAGGTCTCGCCGAGGCGTCGCGTTCAGCTGTCCCCGTCGTCCCCCGTGCTCCCGCTTCCGCTGCGGCTCCCGCGCCCCGACGCGCGCGCCACCTCACCCAGCGCCAAGGTCACGGCGGACACCGCACGCACCCAACGCGGCCCGCCCCGCGCCGCCCACACGACGCAGACACACCCTCCGACGACGAGCAACAGGACGCAGGCCAAGGCGAGCACGATCACGCTCTTCACGCTCCTTCAGTTGTAGTGCGCGCCATCCTCTCAGTTCGCCGACGGCCCGCCGACCGCGATGTGGGTAGCCATCGCAGGGTTACGGCCCCCAGCGCGGCATGCAGCAACCCGGCCACCGCGGCGACGGTGTGCAGACCGGTGACGAAGGCCGCCTTCGCGTCGTGTGCCGCGGCGGGGGCGAGGCCGGGCAGCTGGAGGGTTTCATCGAGCGCGGGGGCGAGGTCCGGCCCCTGGAGCCGGAAGACCAGTGCGGCGAGCGAGCCGAGGAGCGCGATCCCGAGGGCGTTACCTATCTCGTTGCTGGTCTCGGCGATCGCGCCCGCCGCCCCCGCCCGTTCCGCGGGGACCGCCGCGACCGCGGTGTCGGCGACGACGCTGAACGAGATGCCGAAGCCGACGCCCGCGAGCGCCGTCGACCCGACGTACCAGCCGACCCCGCCGGCGACCGTGGTCGGCAGCAACAGCACCACACCGGCCGCGATGGAGAAGTGGCACACGACGAGCGCGGCCCGCTTGCCGAAGCGGCCGACGGCCATCGGCGTGACGACGCACGCGACGGTGAGGACGACCGCACCGGGCAGCGCCAGGAGCGCCGCGTGCAGAACGGTCAGGCCCAGGACCGACTGGAGATAGACACCGGTCAGATACGCCGCCACCGACCACGCCGCCAGCGGCAGCAGACCGGTGATGATCGCGATCGTGAACACGCGGTCGCGGAAGAGCGAGAAGTCGATCAGCGGGTGGTCGAGGTGCCGCTGCCGACGGGCGAACCACATCAGCGACGCGGCCCCGAAAGCCATCGCCACGACCGGCGGGACCGACACCCCTTGCGCGGCCACGCGCTTGAGCCCGTAGACCGTGAGCAGCAGACCACCGGCAGACGTCACCAGGCTGAGCCCGTCGACCCGGCCTCGGCGCGTCTCGCGCACCTCGCCCAGCAGGACCGGCGCGACCGCGACGAACACGGCGATGACCGGGAGGTTGACCAGGAAGACCGACCCCCACCAGAACCGCTCCAGCAGCGCGCCGCCGACGATCGGACCCACCGCGAACCCCGCGGCGAACGCGGCCGCGAAGATGCCGATGGCCCGCGCCCGGAGCCGCGGGTCGGGAAACAGCTCGCTCAACACGGCCAGCGCCGAGGGCAGCAGCGTCGCCCCCGCCACGCCCATGACCGCCCGGCACACGATGAGGAGCTCCGGACCCGGTGCGAACGCCGCCCCGGCGGACCCCGCGCCGAACACGGTCGCCCCGATCAGCAGCAGCTTCAGCCGACCGTAGCGGTCGCCGAGGTTACCGAAGGCGATCAGCAGGGAGCCGACGGCGAAGCCGTACACGTCCAGGATCCACAACGCCTGATCGGCGGTCGGGGTGAGGGCCTGGCTGATCCGTGGCATCGCCAGAAACAGGATCGATCCGTCCATGGAGACGAGAAGCACCGGTCCGAGGATCACCACGAGCCCGAGCCACGACCGCAGGCCGGGGGAGTGGTGCGCACGCTGTTGAGTCATGGTGCCGACCGTCGTTCGGCCCGGGCGCGGCAGCCATCCCCATGCCGTGGGTATCCCCAGCAGGTACACCCACCGGCCGTGACGACGGCCTAGGCTCGGCCGCGTGGAGAACCTGGGTACGTTCCTCAAGCGCCGCCGTGACCGCATCACCCCGGCCGAGATCGGCCTGCGCACGTACGGCACCTCCCGGCGCGTCCCCGGACTGCGGCGTGAGGAGCTCGCCCAGCTCGCCGGAATGAGCGCGGGCTACTACACCCGCCTGGAGCAGGGCCAGGCCGACACCGCCTCCGAGCAGGTTCTCGGCGCACTCGCCCGGGTGCTCCGGCTCGACCGGGTCGAGACCGTCCACCTCCACAACCTCGCCCGGCAATCCGCGAAGACCGGCCTCCGCGAACCGCCGCCGGAGCAGCCCCATCCGCGCGTCCTCGCCCTCCTGGAGTCCCTCGGCGAGGCCACCCCGGCGATCGTCCTCGGCCGACGCGGAGACGTCCTCGCCTGGAACCGCACAGGCAACGCCCTCGTAGCCGAGCACATCGCCTTCGACGCACCCCGGGACCCGGCCCGGCGCCCGTCGATCCCCCGGATGTTCTTCCTCGACCCCCTCACCCGCGACCTGCACCGCAACTGGCCCGAACTCGCCCGTATCCACGTCGCCTACCTGCGCCTCACCGCGGGCCGCTACCCCACGGACGCGCGCCTGGCCGAGCTGATCGGGGAGATCACGATGCGCAGCGACGACTTCGCGGCGATGTGGGCCACCGGCGACGTCGCCGACTGCACCACCGGCACCATGCGGCTGCGCCACTCCACGGTCGGCGCCCTGGACGTGTCCTACCAGGTCTGGCTCCAGCCCGACAGCCCCGACCACCGGCTGGAGATCTACACCCCGGACGACCCGGCATCCGCGGACGCGTTGCGCATCCTGGCACACCAGGCGGCCGGGTGAGGTGTGTCCTCCGGACGTGGTGTCCGCTAACCTCCGCCGGATGACTCTCTCTCACGATGTGTCAGGGCATGGTCCGGCCCTGGTGCTGCTGCACTCCTCAGTGTGTGACCGGCGCATGTGGGACCCGCAGTGGCCGGTGCTGGCCGCCGCCGGATACCGGGTGATTCGGTGCGACTTCCGGGGATTCGGCGACTCCCCGGCGGCCGACCACCCGTACGGTGACGCCGGGGACGTCATGGACCTCCTGGACCACCTGGGCATCGAGCGGGCCGCACTGGCCGGTGCCTCGTACGGCGGCCAGGTTGCCCTGGAGGTGGCGGCCGCCCGCCCGGACGCCGTCACGGCCCTGGTGCTGCTCTGCTCCGCGCTGCCCGGACACGCGCCCGGCCCCGCGCTGCGGTCCTTCGCCGAACGGGAGGAGGCCCTGTTCGAGGCCGGGGACCTCGCGGGAGCCGTCGAGCTGAACGTGGCGACGTGGCTGGGGCCGGAGGCCGGTGACGGGGTCAGGGAGCGCGTCCGCCGGATGCAGCGGCACGCCTTCGAGGTGCAACTGACGGCGGAATTCGCCCCCGCCGAAAGGCAGGTCGACCTCGCGCGGATCGAGGCACCCTCCCTGGCCGTATCGGGCGCGCACGACCTGCCGGACTTCCGTGAAATCGCCGCCCACCTGGCGGACCGGATCCCCGGCGCCCGCCACCTGGAACTGCCCTGGGCCGGCCACCTGCCAGGCCTGGAACGACCCGGCGCGGTCGCCGACCTGCTGACACGCTTCCTCCGCGAAACGGCCCCCGGCGCCTGAACGCGTCACGGCCCAACGGGCCGTCAAACCGCGGCACGCCGCCGCAGGCGCTCAGCTCCAGCCGTCGAGGAACGGGCGGGGTCAGGCCGTGGCGGCATCGGGCGCGTCGAGGAACGGGAGGACCGCTCCGGGGAGCAGGGGCGAGATCAGGATGTCGTAGTGCGTGGCGTCCGGGAGGATGGCGAGCCGGGATGCAGGGCGGGCGGAGGCGTCCCAGCCGGGGTCCTGCTGGGCGCCGCCGAGCAGGGTGAAGAACTCCACCATGTGGGCGGGCTGTACGGCGTCGGCGTCGGCGTAGACCAGCAGGACGGGGGCGGTGATCTTCGCGATGTCGGACGTCCAGTCGTAGTCCTGCTGTTTCATCTCGGCGAGCTTGGCCACGAGCACCGGCCAGTCCCGCACCCGGGGTGCCAGCCGGGCGTACAGCTCGTAGAGGGGGGATTGCTTCATTGGCTCGGCGGCGGCAGCGGTCATCTGGTCCATCTGCGCCACGACTTCGGGGAACCAGCCGTCCCGGCGGGCCGGGGTGGAAACCGTGACCAGGCGGCGCACCCGGTCCGGGTGCTGGATGGCCGTGCGTAGCGCGACGTCCGCCCCGACCGAATAGCCCAGGACGTCCGCCCGCGCCAAGCCGAGGTGCTGGATCAGGGCGGCGATGTCGTCCGCCATCAGCTCCGGGCGCAGCGGGCGGTCGATGTCCGCCGTGCGCCCGTGCCCCTGGAGGTCGACCAGGAACACGCGCCGCCGCTCCGAGAGGGCGGGCAGGACCGGGGCGAACGTCTCGCCCGCCCCGAACCCTCCGTGGAGCAGCACCAGCGGTTCGCCCGGCCCCGAGCCGTGTTCCTCGACGTACAGGGACAGCCCGCCCACGTTCGCGTAGCTCATCGCCTCACCCTTCTGGAGATCGCTCGGTCGTCGAAGAGGTAGACCTCGGGGGCACGGGAAACTCATCGGTTGGTCCGTCAGCCGAGCTTGGCGGAGATGAGAGGGGCCAGGCGGGTGGTGATCGTGCGGTGGCCCTGGTCGTTCGGGTGGACGGAGTCGGAGAGGTCACCGGCGGCCAGCCAGCCGGTGGTGTCCACGTAACTGGCCCTGGCGTCGCCGAAGGCGGTGACGGCGGCCTGGGTCTCGGTGCCGAAGCGGCCGCTGAAGGTGCGCAGGGCGAAGATCCAGGCGCCCGGGTAGGCGGTGCGGACCTTGCGGAGCAGGCTGGTGTACGACGCCTGGAACTGCGCCGAACTCACGCCGCGCCCCACGTCGTTGGTGCCGAGGTTGATGACCACGGCGTTCGCCTGGTAGCGGGAGAAGTCCCAGGTGGGCGTGGTGGCGTTGGGGTTGAGCTTGGTGAACTGCTGCTCCAGGCTCATCCGGTCGTCCGCCGTGTCGACGAGCGCGGCGCCGCCCTGGGCGATCTGGGTGTGGTCGGCACCGAGGCGTTCGCCGATGAGCCAGCCGTAGGCGGTGCGGGCGTTCTGGGAGGTGGTGGTGCCGACGGTGATGGAGTCGCCGACGAACTCGATCAGCTTCTTCGGGGCGGACGGGGTGAAGGTGGTGGCGCCGCTGTCGAGGGTCAGCCCCTGGAAGACCGCGTCGCCGTGGTAGCTGCCCGCGATGACCTGGTAGTTGACCTGGAGGGTGTGGTTTCCGGCGGCGAGCGGGGTGGGGGTGAGGTTCACCGTGCCCTTGGCCTCGTCGAAGAAGACGGCGGGGCCGCCGTCGATGCTGGCCCACAGGTCGATGGCGTTCCGCTGCTTGAGCTTGACGGTGCGGCCGGTGAAGCCGGTGCGGAAGTACGCGCCCGCCCAGTAGGGGGTGTAGGCGGTGGCGGAGGTCGTGGTGTCCCAGCGACCGCTGAACTTGATGTTGGGGTCGCCCGGCTGGCCGGGGGCGGCGGCCTTCGCGGTGGCAGCGGACAGCTTGGCGTTGACGACCGGGGCCAGGCGGTTGGCGAACTTGGTGTGGCCCGCCTCGTTGGGGTGGCCGTTGCCGTCCTCGTAGTCGGTGCCGTCGGTGAGCCAGCCGCTGGTGTCGACGTAAGTCACCTTCGCGTCGCCCGCGCCGTTGCGCGCGCTCACCGCCGCCTTGGTCTCCGTCAGGTAGCGCTTCTTGAGGGTCTGGACGGCGAACAGCGCCGCGTTCGGGTACGTACCGCGGATGTCGCGGAGGAGGGCGGTGTACGCCGTCTGGAATTCGGCGCCGGTGACGCCGTGCCCGATGTCGTTCGTACCGAGGTTGATGACGACGGCGTTCGCCTGGTAGCGCGAGAAGTCCCAGCGTTGGTCGCCGGTGGAGCCCGTCTTGAAGAACTGCGTGGCCAGGCCCACGCAGCCGTCCTTGCCGACCAGGCAGTAGCCCGCGCGGGCGATCTGGGTGTGGCGCATGCCGAGTTGTTCGCCGGTCTTCCAGCCGTACGAGTCGAGCGCGAGCCGGTCGGTGAGGGCGCCGGCGGTGATGGAGTCGCCGACGAACTCGACGAGCTTGCCGGGCACGCGCGGGGCGGTGGTGCCCGCGCCCGCGTCGAGGACCAGGCCCTGGAAGACGGTGTCACCGGAGCGGTAGGAGACGCGGAGGGTGTGGGTGCCCTGGGGGAGGGGCGTCGGGGTGAGGTTGACGGTGCCCTTGACGCCCGCGTGGAAGACATCGGCGCCGCCGTCGATGCTGACGTAGAAGTTCACCGCGTTCCGGGCCTTGACCTTCACCGTCGTCCCGGTGAACGCGGTCTGGAGGTAGCCGCCGGTCCAGTTGGGGACGGCGGCGGTGGCGGAGCTGAGGTCCCAGCGGCCGGTGTAGACGATGTTCGGGTCGGTCACCGAGCCGTCCCCCAGGGCCTTGGCGGGGGCGGTGGGGGCGGCGGGCGCCGCGTGGGCGGTGGCGGTGCTCAGGCTCAGCCCCAGCAGGAGCAAGGTCGTGGCCATGACAAACGCTAAGAGTCTGCGCATGGGACGGGGTCCTCTCGCGGAGGGGGGTGGGATGCCTGGGAGCGCTCCCAGGCGCGGGGTGCGGTCACGATGGAAGCGATGAATCGGTTCAACGTCAAGGTGGAGCGCACACCTCGGGCGCACATCCGGCCCGGGCCGCCCCCTCGGCGGCCCGGACCGGACTGAAGGCCGAGCGGGCGTACTACCAGCGCGGAATGGCCGGGGTCACCCAATCCGGGTCGGCGACCCGCATCGCCGCGGCATCGTCGCGGTCCCGCATCGTGCCGTCGTCGTCCAGCCAGCGCTGGTGCAGTACGGCGAGCCGCTCACGGTCGAGCTCGACGCCGAGCCCGGGGGCGTCGGGGACGTCGAGACGGCCGTCCCGGAAGGTGAGGCGCTCGGTGATCACGTCCTCGGTCTGCCACGGGTAGTGGCTGTCGCAGGCGTAGTCCAGGTTGGGCACGGTGGCCGCGACATGCGTCATGGCGGCCAGGCTGATGCCCAGGTGGGTGTTGGAGTGCATGGACAGGCCGACGCCGAAGGTGCGGCAGATGGCGGCCAGCTCACGGGTGTTGCGCAGCCCGCCCCAGTAGTGGTGGTCGGAGAGGACGACCTGCACGGCGCCCTTGGTGAACGCCTCCCGGATCTCCCCGAAGGTGGTCACGCACATGTTGGTGGCCAGCGGGACCCCGGCGGACCCGGCCACCTCGGCCATCCCGGGCGTACCGCTGGTCGGGTCCTCCAGGTACTCCAGGACGTCCCGCAGCTCCTCCGCCACGTGCAGCGACGTGGGCACGGACCAGGCGCCGTTGGGGTCCAGCCGCATCGGCTGACCGGGGAAGCGCTCGGCCAGGGCGCGGATCGCGGCGATCTCCTGGTCGGGCTCGAAGACGCCGCCCTTGAGCTTGAAGGAGGTGAAGCCGTAGTCGCGGGCGAAGCGCTCGGCCTGGGCGACCACTCCGGCCGGGTCGACGGCCGCGTCCCAGTCGTCGGGCTCACAGGCGACGCCGTCCGGGTGCTCGGCCCAGCGGTAGAAGAGGTACGCGCTGTACTCGACGCGGTCGCGGACCTTGCCGCCGAGCAGCGCGTGCACCGGCAGGCCCGCCGCCTTGCCCCAGGCGTCCAGACAGGCCACCTCGAAGCCGGAGACGATCGACAGCCGCAGCTTGTCCGCCGTCTGGACGCCGCGCAGGCCGCCGACGTCGACCGAGTTCTCGACCCGGGAGGCGTCCACCGCGACCTCGTCGGCCAGGGTGAAGAGCCCGTTCAGGTCGGTCACGCTGTGGCCGGGGAGCTTCTCGGCCAGCGGGCGGGCCAGGTCGAGGTACTTGGTGTCGCCGTACGTCTCGCCGATGCCGGTCGTCCCGCCCTCGGTGACCACCTCGATGATCAGCCGGGGGGTGTACGGCTGGTGGACGCCCTGGGTGTTCAGCAGCGGCGGGTCGGCGACGAGGATGGGCGTCAGCCGCACCTCGGCGATGGTCAGGCCCTGGGCCTCGGGCGTCTGGGGGGTCGTGCCGGTCGTCTGCGCCTGAGTCTGCGTCATCGTGCGGCTCCCACGAGGTCGAGTCCGGTGGTCAGAAGGGCTTCGAGGTCGGCCAGATCGTCCGGGCCGGGGTCGGCGAGCGGTGCGCGCACCGGGCCGACCGGCCGCCCGCGCAGCCGCGCCGCGGCCTTGACCAGCGAGACGGCATAGCCGGGGACGCGGTCGCGCAGCTCGACCAGGGGTACGTAGAAGTCACGCAGCAGCCGCTCCACCGTAGCGTCGTCGCCGTCGCGCTGGGCGGTGAAGAAGGCGTTCGCGATCTCGGGGGCGAAGGCGTGCACGGCCGACGAGTACGCGGTGATGCCGATGCTGGCGTACGGGCGGGCCTGGACCTCGGCGGTCGCTGCGCCGTTGAAGAACAGGAAGTCCTCCGGCGCGGCCAGCTTCAGGCGCTGGAGCCGGTCCAGATCGCTGTGCCCGTCCTTGAGTCCGATGACACCCGGGATCGTGGCCAGCTCGCGCAGCCCGTCCATGGTGAAGGCGACCTGGTCGCGCTGGTACGCGATCAGCGGCAGCCGGGTGCGGGCGGCGATCTGCCGGATCTGCTCGACCAGCCCCGACTGCGGGCCCTTCACCAGATAGTGCGGCAGGACGAGCGCTGCGTCCGCGCCCGCCTCCTCCGCGATCCGGGCGAACCGTGCCGCCTGGGCCCAGCCGTAGCCGATCCCGGCGACGACCGGCAGCCGGCCGTCGGCCTCGCGGACGGCCGCGGTGATGACCTCGCGGTACTCGTCCTCGTCCAGGGAGAAGAACTCCCCCGTGCCGCACGCCGGGAAGATCGCGCCCGGGCCGGTCTCGATCTGCATCGCGAGGTAATCGCGGAACGCGGGCACGTCGAGCGCGGCCGCGCCGTTGCCCGCGCCCCCCTTACCGCCCTCGTCCCCCTTGTCGCCGGTGAAGCTGGTCAGCGGGAACGAGAGCACGCCGCTCGCCATCCCGTCGCGCAGCCGGGCCGCCGTCGTCGCCGCATCGGCCGTGAGGGCCGTCATGACTCGTCTCCCTATGTAGATGGCGTCTACGTATGAAGATAGAGATTAGGAATGTGCAGGCGGGGGCGTCAATAGGCGGGACTCGCCCGCGGCGACGCGAAAGGTCCCCGGACCCGAGCCGTCAGTCGGATCCGGGGGCCTGGTGCCGCTGGTCAGCGGTGCCGCCGGACACGGTGGCGGCGCCCTTGGACGTCAGCAGCATGATGAGCAGCAGGCCGAGCTGCTCGGGCAGGCCCATCGGGATGCCGTAGGCGTTGGCGACGAAGAGGGTGCAGAGGGAGAGGTAGAGGGAGGTGCCGTCGAGGTTGAAGGCGTAGCCGGTGGGCACGACCAGGCCGACGCTCTGCTTCGAACACCCGATCCTGGTCAGCTTCTTCAGCAGCCCGGGCAGCGCGGCCTCGGAGGACGCGGTGCCCAGTACGAGCGTCATCTCGACGCGTACGTACCGCAGGATGCGCCAGATGTTGAATCCGGCGAGCAGACAGACCAGCCCCAGGACGCCGAACACGAACACGGCGACGACCAGCCAGTACTGGAGGACGAGTTCGGTCAGGGCCAGGAGCATCGTGCCGCCGCTGGTGCCCACCGAGTACGCGATGGCGCCGAAGGCCCCGACCGGGGCGAGCTTCATGACGACGTTGACGAAGGCGAAGAACGCCTCCGAGACGACTTCGAGGCCGGAGTTGACGCGCTCCTGCATATGCGGCTCGAGCGCCAGCAGACCGATGCCGAACAGGACGGCCACGACGACGACCTGGAGGAGCTGGCCGGAGGAGAAGGCGCCGACGAAGTTGTCGGGGACGATGTCCCGGATGAAGGCGGTGACCCCGTGCTCGCCCTCGCCCGCCGAGGGCGCCTGCGCCGCGTCGGCGCCGGGGGAGAGGTGGCCCGCGCCCTTTCCCACGCCGAACAGGTTCGCGGCCACCAGGCCGAGGAGCAGGGCGACGGTGGAGACGACCTCGAAGTAGACGAGCGCCACGAACCCGAGGCGGCCGGCCTTCTTCAGATCTCCGGCCGAGGCGATGCCCATGACGACGGTGAAGAAGACCAGCGGCGCGACCCCGGCTTTGATCAGCGCCAGGAACAGATCACCGACGATCTTCAGGTCGGCCGCGAAGCCGGGGAAGGCGAAGCCGACCGCGATACCCAGGGCCATCGCGATGACGACCTGCGCCATCAGGCCCCGGTACCAGCGTGTCTGCGCCGTGCGGGCTGTCATGCGGCACCTTCTTGTCTAGACACAAATCATGTCTAGACAAGGATGGCCATGGCGAGGCGTGTGTCAAGGGGTGTGTCACACATGAGCGGGCGGTCGCGCGTCGCGCTACCGCCGCTGGAGAACCGTCTCGTAGACGAACCGGTCACCGGCGTGGGTGCTCACCGTGACTTCGAAGAGGGCGCCCGAGGCGTCGTAGTAGCGGCGTACGAACTCCAGCCCCGGGCTCCCCGGCTCCACCCCGAGGTGCGCCGCCGCCTCCGCCGGAACGCCCACCGCCCGGACCTGCTGCACCACCCGCTCCACGGCACGCCCCGTGCGGGCCTCGATCGAGTCGGCGATCAGTCGGCCGCTCTCCTCCAGATCCCCGGCGACGGCCTTGGCGTCCCCCGGCTCCAGATACACCCGCGCCCAGGACACGACCTCGTCAGGGGTTCCGGGATCCCGCCGGGTGGAGGTGATGCACACCTGCCGGGCCCCCTCGGCGAGTCCGGTGACGGCCGAGAGCTCGGCGTCCACCGTCACGGGCTCCACCGACAGGACGCTCCGCACGGCGGCCTCGCCGTACTGGGTCAGGTCCTCCACGCTCCCCAGGTGCGTGGTGAACGCGGCCACCGGTGTCGAGCGCTCCACCCGGGTGCCGGTCCCCGGATGGCGGGAGATGAGCCCGGCCACCTCCAGACGGCGCAGCGACCGCNGAGATGAGCCCGGCCACCTCCAGACGGCGCAGCGACCGCCGCAGCGTCTCCCGGGAGACGCCGTACTCGGCCGCCAGTTCGGGCTCGGTGGGCAGCAGCTCGCCCACGGGCCACCGCCCGGCGGCGAGCTTCTTCATGAGGTCGTCGGCGATCACCACGTACCGCGGCTGCCCCACGACGAACTCCTCGCTTGCTCCGGACTTTCCCTCGAAATCCTAGAACACCGCCGCGGTCTCACCCGGCGCGCCGTCCGGCGCGGAGGACGCTCAGATAACGGCGTGGTGCCCGGCCGCCCATCCGGGTGCGGATGCGCTCGGCGACGGCGTCGAGCAGGGGTTCGCGGACGTCGCGGTCGAGCCTCCGGTACGGCGACGTCGAGCGGAGGAGATCGGCGAAGCCGTCGCCGTCGCACCACTGCACGGTCGGGTACCAGCGCACGGTCGTCGGGCCGAACCATCCGCCGGGATCGCCGACCAGCCCCCAGCCCTTGTCAGTGGTGCGCACCTCGTCCTCGAGCGGCGGATGACCCCAGTCCGGGTTCCCGGGGCAGAACCGCTCGTGGAGATCGGCCGTCTCGGCGTACACCTCCGGCACTCCCGGCCGGCGGACCACGACGTGGCCGAGCAGCGCCATCCAGCCGCCGGGGCGGAGCACGTCATGCGCGCGCCGCCAGCCGATCGACGGGTCCACCCAGTGCCAGGACGACGCGGCCACCAGGACGTCGAAGCGGCCGCCGCGGTCGTCCCACTCCTCGAATGTCGACCTCTCGACCTCGACATTGCGGAAGGCGGCCAGTCGTCGGCGGGCGAGTGCCGCCATGTCCGCTCCCGGCTCGATGGCGGTCACCGGGCACCCGAGCGCCGCCAGCGAGCGCGTCGCCTGCCCGGTACCGCAGCCCACCTCGAGCACCGACGACCCTTCGTCCATGCCGGTGACGGCGGCGAGATCCGTGAACAGCTGACCGGGGTATCCCGGCCGGACCCGGTCGTACAGCTCCGGCACCTCGTTGAACACCCGACCGAGGCCGCGTGGGTCCGGGTCTGTCATCGCATCCTCCTGCCGGCATTGTGCACGGCGGCCGAGCATTACGATGCGACCCATGGCGGAAACCGGTGGCGTACGCGAAGTGAAATCGGCGGGCCGCACCGTGCAGCTCCTCGAACTGCTCGCGGCCCGCGGCGACCAGCCCGCCCGGCTCCGGGAGCTGGCCGAGGAGATGGACGTGCCGCGCAGCAGCATGTACGCGCTGCTCCAGACGCTCATCGACCGCGGGTGGGTGCGCACCGACGTCACCGGCTCGCTGTACGGCATCGGCATCCGGGCCCTGCTCACGGGGACGAGCTACCTCGACAGCGACCCGCGGGTGCGGGCCGCACGGCCCTACCTGGACGAGGCGTCCGACGCCCTCGGCGAGACCATCCACTTCGCCCGGCTGGACGGCGGCGACGTCGTCTACCTCGCCACCCGCGAGTCGCACGAATACCTGCGGCCCTTCAGCCGGGTCGGTCGCCGCCTCCCCTCGTACGCCGGAGCCCTCGGCAAGGCGCTGCTCGCGGAACGCCCCGACGACGAACTCCCCTTGCCGGACGGCCCCTTGGAGCCGCTGACCCCGAAGACCCACCGGGACCGGGCGTCCCTGACCGCCGACCTGGCCCGCACCCGGGAACGGGGCTATGCGGTCGACCGCGAGGAGGGCGTCACCGGCATCGTGGGCTTCGGCTTCGCCCTGCGGTACGACGACCCGGCGGTCGACGCCATCAGCTGCTCGGTGCCGACGGCCCGGCTGGGGGCGGCGGGCCGGGAGGAGCGGATCGTGGCGGTGATGCGGGAGATTCGCGAGAAGATCGAGGCCGTGGCCCCGAGGGTGGGCGGGTCGGCCACGCAGTGGCGCTAGCGGTGGCCTTTCCCTCGCAGGCCGCGGAACAGGGGCCGGGCCCGGCCCCCGGCCCTCGCCGCACACGCCCGGCCCGGGCTGCGGGTGGGACGGCGGCGTGCTGTCGGTCGGGGGGTGTTGTTCCCCTACCCCGCCCCTTCCCGAATCCGAGGGCAAGCCCCCGGGCCCCCGGCCCGGCTCCAGTCGCGGGCGGCCGCGCCCCCGGGGCTGGCGCGGCCTCAACTCCGGCCTGGGGC
>NZ_RIBZ01000220.1:0-5759 GCF_003721215.1 Streptomyces botrytidirepellens | reverse complement strand
GGCCCGGGCCGCCCCCGCGGCGCCGGGCGCGTGGAGGGGATGGGCGGGCGGCGCGCTGTCGGCGGTGGCCGTGCGGGGCGAGCGGAGGAGCTGTTCGGCGGTGGCCCGGGCGGGGGCCAGGGAGGTGGGGGCGCGCAGCCGGACGAGGGCGGCCAGCGCCGTCTCGTCGGGGATCACGCAGGCCGCGGCGATGCCCGGCAGATGCGGGAGGCCCGGGTGGTCCTCGTCCTCGCCCGTGTCCGGAACCCACGGCAGGACCGCGACCAGGGCCAGCGGCCCGTCGGCCGCGCCGCGCAGCGCGGTGTGCAGGCCCGAACAGGCCGCGTCGCGGGTGGCCGGCGGCCCGGTGAGCAGTTCGCGCAGCAGCTCGCCCAGTTCCTCGCCCGCCCGCGCCTCGGCCGCCAGCAGGGCGCCGATCCGGGCCGTGGTCTCCATCGCCCGGACCAGCCGCGGGTCGGGAGGCGGCCCGGCGGGGCCACCGAGCTCCAGGTCGGAGAGGTGGCCGTCGTCCAGCAGCCAGACATAGCCGTGGACGACGCCGCGGTGTCGCACCGGCAGGCAGATGCGGCCCATGAAGACCCCGGCCCCCGGGTCCGGCGGGATCCGCAGCGGGGCCTGCGCCCGGGCGATCCCGAACGCCTCGAACCAGGCCCGCACCGCCGCCGTGGAGCGGCGCTGGAGGATGGAGCGGGTACGGACCGGGTCCAGCGTCGGTTCCTCCGCGTCGTCGCTGTCCTGCGCCCCGAAGGCGATCAGCGCGAAGTCGCGGTTCTCCAGGGTCGCGGGCGCGCCGAGCGTCGCGGTGATCTCGTCCACCAGCTGCTGATAGTCCTCGCGCATGGCGCCCCGGCCTCCTTCCCAGACGGTGACCTCAGCCTCTCATACAGGTGTCTGAGATCCCGGACACGGATGCGTGACAGCTGTCGATGGCCCCGATTCCGCGCGATCCTTAAGTTTCACGGTGAGTTGTTGGAGCCGTTCACCGGCCGTCATCGTGGAGGTGCCCTGTGCTGGGACCCGTGCTGCTTGCCGCTTCGCGCAGTGCTGCCATCCGTCGGATCGTCTCGGCCGCGCCGGTCACACGCCCCATGGTGGATCGATTCGTCGCCGGTGAGCGGCTGGCCGAATCCATGGCGGCGGTGCGGGGGCTCACCTCGCGCGGCCTGGAGGTCACCCTGGACCACCTGGGGGAGGACGTTACCGACCGGTCCGAGGCGCTGCGCAGCCGGGACGCCTATCTGGCGCTGACCGAGGCGCTCGCCGGGGAGGGGCTCGGGGCCCGCGCGGAGATGTCCGTGAAACTCTCCGCCTTCGGCCAGGCGCTGCCCGGCGGCCATGACCTCGCGCTCGCCAATGTGACCCCGGTCGTCGAGGCCGCCGCGGAGGCCGGCACGACGGTCACCCTCGACATGGAGGACCACACCACCGTGGACTCCACCCTCGCGATCCTCGGCGAGCTGCGCACCCGGTTCCCGCAGACCGGCGCGGTCGTCCAGTCGTATCTCTTCCGGACCGAGGACGACTGCCGCGCGCTCGCCGGGGAAGGCTCGCGGGTACGGCTGGTGAAGGGCGCGTACAACGAGCCCGCCTCGGTCGCCTACCAGGACAAGCGCGAGGTGGACCGGGCCTTCGTGCGCTGTCTGAAGATCCTGATGTCGGGCGAGGGCTACCCCATGATCGGCTCGCACGATCCGCGCATGGTCGCCATCGCCCAGGACCTGGCGCACCGCCTGGGCCGCAAAAAGGACGAGTACGAGTTCCAGATGCTGTACGGCATCCGTCCGGCCGAGCAGGAACGGCTGGTCGCGGAAGGTCACCGTATGCGGGTTTACGTCCCGTATGGGACAGACTGGTATGGGTACTTCATGCGGCGGCTCGCCGAGCGCCCCGCGAACCTCGCGTTCTTCCTGCGCTCGCTCGTCGGCCGCGGCTGACAGCCCTCGGCTCACGACCACCACGACGACCCTCACGACAAAGGAGACAACGGCCATCATGGACGCTGTGACCCAGGTCCCCGTGCCGGTGAACGAGCCGGTGCACACCTACGCCCCCGGCAGCGCCGAGCGCACCCGTCTGGAGGCCAAGCTCAAGGAGCTGGCCGACAACCCGATCGACCTGCCGATGACCATCGGCGGCGAGAAGCGCCTGGGTGGCGGGGAGCGCTTCGACGTCGTACAGCCGCACAACCACGCGGCCCGCCTCGGCACCTACGGGAACGCCACCAAGCAGGACGCCCAGGACGCGGTCGACGCGGCGCTGGCCGCCGCCCCCGCGTGGCGCGCGCTCAGCTTCGACGACCGCGCCGCGGTCATCCTCAAGGCCGCGGACCTGCTGTCCGGCCCGTGGCGCGAGACCATGGCCGCCTCCACCATGCTGGGCCAGTCGAAAACCGCGCAGCAGGCCGAGATCGACACGCCCTGTGAGCTGATCGACTTCTGGCGCTTCAACGTCCACTTCGCCCGCCAGATCCTGGCCGAGCAGCCGGTCGCCAACGCCCCGGGTGTCTGGAACCGCACCGACCACCGGCCGCTGGAGGGCTTCGTCTACGCGATCACGCCCTTCAACTTCACGGCCATCGCGGGCAACCTCCCCACCGCCCCCGCCCTGATGGGCAACACGGTCGTCTGGAAGCCCTCCCCGACCCAGACCCACGCCGCCGTGCTGCTGATGCAGCTGCTGGAGGAGGCCGGGCTGCCCAAGGGCGTGATCAACCTGGTCACGGGCGACGGCAAGGACGTCTCCGAGGTGGCGCTGACCCACCCGGACCTCGCGGGCATCCACTTCACCGGCTCGACCAAGACCTTCCAGTACCTGTGGAAGACGGTCGGCAACAACATCGAGAACTACAAGACCTACCCGCGGCTGGTCGGCGAGACCGGCGGCAAGGACTTCATCGTCGCCCACCCGTCCGCCGACCCGGCGGTGCTGAAGACCGCGGTGACCCGCGGCGCCTTCGAGTTCCAGGGCCAGAAGTGTTCCGCCGCCTCGCGCGCCTACATCCCGCGCTCCCTGTGGGAGAGCGGCTTCAAGGAGGAGCTGGCCGCGGAGGTCAACGGGCTGGCCATGGGGCCGGTCACCGACCTCGGCAACTTCATGGGCGCGGTCATCGACGAGCGGTCCTTCGCCAAGAACAAGGCGGCGATCGACCGGGCGAAGTCCGACCCGACGATCGAGATCGTCGCGGGCGGCACGTACGACGACAGCGAGGGCTACTTCGTCCGCCCGACCGTCCTCGTCTCCACCGACCCGGAGAACGAGATCTTCAAGGACGAGTACTTCGGCCCGATCATCGGTGTGTTCGTGTACGAGGACGCCGAGTACGACGCGATGCTGGAGCAGATGGAGTCGGCGTCGGCCTACGGCCTGACCGGCGGCGTCATCGCCCAGGACCGCGCCGCGGCCGCCGCCACCTGCGAGGCGCTGCGCTTCGCGGCCGGCAACTTCTACATCAACGACAAGCCCACCGGTGCCGTGGTCGGCCAGCAGCCCTTCGGCGGCGGCCGCGCGTCCGGCACCAACGACAAGGCGGGCGCGAAGCAGAACCTGATGCGCTGGACCTCCACCCGCTCCATCAAGGAGACGATGGTCCCGCCGACGGACTACCGCTACCCGCACATGGGCTGACCCGCNCCACCCGCTCCATCAAGGAGACGATGGTCCCGCCGACGGACTACCGCTACCCGCACATGGGCTGACCCGCCCGGCGCACCCGCGCCCCCCGGGCCCCGCCCCCGACCTGGCTGTGAGCCGGTCGGGGGCGGCGTGCGTGAAGAGGGGGTGAAACGGCATAAACCTGTGGACGCCCGAGGTGCGCGAATGCTAGCGTCTTGCATTCAAGTCAGCGTTATTTACCGCAGTTTACGTCGATAACCAGCCATGGTCGAGGTCGGACGGGGGTCGGCCTCGGCCATGACTCGTCTCAGATAGTAGGACGTCCGACTAATTGTGCAGACACTGACGCTCTGCTCCCTTACTTTTGTGGAAGCCGAACGTCCCGCTCCATCGAGCGACGGCGGAAGCGGCCCGGTGCAACCGCGCAGGTGATCCCTGCCGCACCCAGGCCCCCGCCCCCTTTACGGCAGCCACCTTCTCGGGGATTCCACCCGGCCGCGCGCCGGGGTTCAGCAGAGGAGACGTGAACCATGGCCGAGCAGACCATCCGCAGGGTCCGCCGCAAGAACGACGACACCGACCGGCGGAACGCCGCCGCCGCGCTCCAGCGCGCGCTCGACCGCCGCGACAACGGCGGCTCCACCGGTCACTGAGCCGCGGGACGGCCTTCCGGGCCGCTTCTCACGTCCCCCGGGGCGGGGTGATGTCGAAGCGGTCCACCCGCTCACCGGACTCCGCCAGCGCCGTGACCATCATGCGCGGGACCGGCCCCGGATCGACCTCCACCGCGAGGAACGAGAAGCCGGTGTAGCGGACCCGTGACCACTCCACGGTGTCCTTGTTCTTCTCGCCGTCCTCCGTCCAGTGGTAGCTCTCCACCTCGTCGAGGTCCTTGACGTGCCCCTCGTAGCTGTCGGGCACCGGGAACTCGTACAGGTCCGCCCCGGCGCCGCCCGCCGTGACGTACACGATCCCGTCCCGCGCGGGGTCCACGTGCTCGCCGATCGGCACCTTCTTGGCCACCTTGCCGCCGCGGATGGCGTCGGTGCGCTCGTAGACGTGGTTGTGGCCGTTGACGACCAGGTCCACGCGGTGCTTCTCGAAGATCGGCACCCAGGCGTCGCGCACCCCGCCGTCCGAGGCGTGGGAGCTGGTCGTGGAGAACGCGCAGTGGTGGAAGAAGACCACCAGGAAGTCGATGCCGGACCGCTTGCGCAGCTCTCCCAGGCGGCGGTCCAGCCAGCGGGTCTGATCGCCGCCCGTGTAGCCCTTGTTGGCGGGGATCTCGTAGCTGACGTCATTGGCGTCCAGCGCGACGACGCCCACGTTGCCGTAGGTGAAGGAGTAGACGCCGGGCGCCTTGCGGGGGTCGGGCCCGTTGTCCGGCAGGGACCAGCGGGCCAGCTGCCCGCCGTAGCCGTCGGGGGAGTACCACGCCTCCATGTCGTGGTTCCCGGTCGTCACCATCCAGGGCACGCTCGCCGCGACCGAGTCGGTCTGGGCGAGGAAGGAGTCCCAGACCCGGGCGTCGTACAGGTCGGACTTCTTGCCGTGGCCGGTGGTGTCCGCGTAGCAGATGTCCCCGGCGTGCAGATGGAACGACGGATCCTGACCCAGGATCAACTGGTCGTTGGCGAGCGCGTCATAGCTCACCCCCTGGTCGCCGAAGGCGGTGAAGACGAACTTCTCCGGTCGCTCGGGCGCCGTGCGGAACGTGCCCAGCGAGGAGAAGTGGCGCGGATCGGCGGGGTCGTAGCCCTCGTGGCCGACTCCGTAGTAGTACGTGACGCCGGGGCGCAGCCCGTCCACCGCGGCGTGCAGGTAGTACTGGTCGACCGCGGGCAGCTTGTCGCCGAGCGAGGGGGTGTGCAGATGGCGGACCTCGGCCTCGACCTTCCGGGACAGATCCGTCGGCCGAAGACCGATCCGCAGATACGGCCGCTTCACCGCGAACGGCACCTGCCAGGAGACCCGCATCTGCGTCGTCGGGTCGGCACCGAGAGCCAGGTGGCGGCCGAAGGGGGCCACCAGGGCGCCGTTCACGTTCGGCGCCTTGGTGCGGGGGGCCGCTGCGGGCGCCGGGTCGGGCTTGACGGCGGGGGCGCAGCCCGCGCCGCCCAGCGCCACCGCGGCCGCCCCGGCCGTCG
>NZ_RIBZ01000222.1:0-8424 GCF_003721215.1 Streptomyces botrytidirepellens | reverse complement strand
CGACGCGGAGGGCGTGCGGGAACAGCGGGTCGCCGGGGCGCGCCGCCGACCCCAGCCGACGGAGCGCGGCGCGGGCGGGGTGCTCGGCGGGGAACAGGGTCAGGACGGGGTCCGGGCCGCCGGGCTGCTCCCGGTCGGCCCAGAGGCCGACGAGCCGCCCGGCCTCGTTCAGCGACGGCAGCAGTTCCTCGGCCACCGGGCCGCGCCAGGTCTCCAGGGTCCGCGCGATGTGCGGGGCGAGGGGCTCCCGGCGGGAGGCGCGCAGGGCGCGCGCCACGGAGTCGAGCGCTTCGGCGATCTCCGCGTGGGGCGCCTTCGGGGTGTCGGCCGCGAGCAGCAGGGCGCGCCGGATGCGTTCGGCCTCGACGAGCAGTCCGTAGAGCGGTGCCGCGCCGGGGCGGGCGAAGCGCGGCAGCAGGTCGAGCGCCCTGCGGGCGGCGGTGAAGGGCGCCGGGGCGGGGTGGCCGACGGCCCCCTCGGCCTCCGTACGCGCGTACGCGGCCAGCGAGGCGTAGAGGGCGGCGAGCGCCTTGCGCTGCGCGGGGTGGCGCCGCCCGTACGGGGGCAGCAGCTGCGCGACGAGGGTCAGGGCGGCGCCCGTGGCCATCCAGCGCACCATCACCAGCCCCACCTCGACCGTGGCGGCGAGATCGGCGGTGATCATGCAGCCGATGACGACGAGGCAGGCGCGGATGCCGGGCGCCACGCCCAGCGCCCGCCACAGACCGGCCAGGTACGCGAGGGCCGCGAGGGCGATCAGGAAGTACCAGCCGGCCTGGTGCAGCCAGACCCCGGCGAGGGCGGCGAGCGAGAAGCCCGCGCCGAGCCAGAACGCGTTCACCGCCCGGTGCCGGACCGGCGCCAGCAGGGTGCCGATGCCGCAGATGAAGGCGCCCACGGACATCATGACCCAGGCCAGCGGATCGCCGGTCAGCCCGCCGAGCGCCGCCGCGGCGAGGACCGCCAGGACCGCCCGTACGATCGCGCCGGGCTCCGAGAGAACGCGTTCCATGGTCAGCGCGGCCCGGAAGCTACGGCCGACCGCTGACGTCCATCCCTGTATCTCGCGCACCGTACTCATATAAGTGCACTATACAAATTGTTTGCCGCTCACTCCAAACGGATCACCCCGAACGGATCACCCCAGCCGGATCACGTTCCAGGACATCGGCTCCAGCGTGGCAGTCAGCACCCCGTCCGCGAGCGCCGTGCCCTCGCCCGGGTGCGGGGTGACGCGCTCGGGGTCGGTGAGGGTGTTGCGGGCCTCCGGGTCGGCGTCGGCGAGGACGCTGTGCTCGACGACCCGGGCGGGCGCCATCCCGTGCAGCGCCACCTCCAGCGGGAGCGGCCGGTGCTGGTCGCGGTTGACGGCGAAGACGGTGACCGCGCCGGTCTCCTCGTTCCGTACGGCCGTGGCGTGCAGCAGCGGCACCTCGCCGTACCTCGCCGTCTCGTGCGCGGGGCTGTCGACGGCGACCTGGAGCACCCGGCCGCGGCCGTACGCCGACGCCTGGGCGAAGGGGAAGAAGGTGGTCTGGCGCCAGGCCGGGCCGCCCGGTTCGGTCATGATCGGGGCGATGACGTTGACGAGCTGGGCGAGGCAGGCGACGTTCACGCGGTCGGCGTGGCGCAGCAGCGCGATGAGGAGCGAGCCGAAGACGACGGCGTCGGTGACGGAGTAGTTGTCCTCCAGCAGCCGCGGCGCCTCCTCCCAGTTGGGCGGCTCGGCGGCGTGGAAGCGGGCCTGGTACCAGACGTTCCACTCGTCGAAGGAGAGGTTGATCTTCTTCTTCGACTTCAGCCGGGCGCCGACGTGGTCGCAGGTCGCGACCACGTTCTCGATGAAGGACTCCATGTCGACGGCGGAGGCGAGGAAGGAGTCGCGGTCGCCGTCGCGCTCCTCGTAGTAGGCGTGCAGGGAGATGTAGTCGACCAGCTCGTAGGAGTGCTGGAGGACCGTGGCCTCCCAGGCGGCGAACGTCGCCATGCCCTGGTTGGAGCTGCCGCAGGCGACGAGTTCGACGTCCGGGTCGATCTGCCGCATGGCGCGGGCGGTCTCGGCGGCGAGCCGTCCGTACTCCTCGGCGGTCTTGTGGCCGGTCTGCCAGGGGCCGTCCATCTCGTTGCCCAGACACCACAGCCGGATGCCGTACGGCTCCTTGTCGCCGTGGCCGACGCGACGGTCGGACAGGGCGGTGCCGGACGGGTGGTTGGCGTATTCCTGGAGCTCCAGGGCCTCGGCGACGCCGCGCGTGCCGAGGTTGAGCGCCATCATGGGCTCGCCGCCGACCTTGCGGACGAAGTCGATGTACTCGGAGAGCCCGAAGCGGTTGGTCTCGGTCGAGCGCCAGGCGAGGTCGAGGCGGCGGGGGCGCTCCCCGGCGGGGCCGGTGCCGTCCTCCCACTTGTAGCCGGAGACGAAGTTGCCGCCGGGGTAGCGGAGCGCGGTGACGCCGAGTTCACGGATCAGATCGAGGACGTCGGTGCGCAGCCCGGCCTCGTCGGCGGCGGGGTGGCCGGGCTCGTAGATCCCGGTGTAGACGCAGCGGCCGAGGTGTTCGACGAACGAGCCGAAGAGACGGGCGTCGACGTCGCCGACGGCGAACGCGGGGTCGAGGGTGAACCGGGCGGGGGCGGTCGACTGCATGGCGGCGCCTCTCTGCTGCTCTGTTCGATATGCCGGATAGGGGTCGCATATCCGAACGCGACGGTAAGAGCTGGCCGCCCGCGCGTCAACGGCTCCCGCCCGCGCGCATCAGTACGCGGTCGGCCAGCCGCCGCTCCAGCTCAGCAGGTTGACGCCGAGCTTGGCGGTGCCGCCCGCCTGGCCGTCGTAGTAGTGGTAGACGAGCAGGTCACCGTCGGCGTCGCTCATGATCGACTGGCCGCCGGGGCCGATGTAGCGGCCGTGGGACTCCAGGACCGGGGAGCCGCCGTTGTTCATCATGGCCACCCCGTTCTTGTCGTAGTACGGCCCGGTGGGCTGGGTGGCGCGGCCGACCTTGATCTTGTACGTGGAGCTGGTGCCCGCGCAGCAGGTGTCGTAGGACGCGAACAGGTAGTAGTACCCGTTGCGCTTGATGACGGACGGCCCCTCGACCGCCTTGGTGCCGGTGGGCCGGGAGGCGATGCCGTACACCGTCTTGTCGCCCGCGTAACTCTTGCCGGTGGCGGGGTCGAGGCGGATCATCTTCAGCCCCGACCACCACGAGCCGAACGACAGCCACCACTTCCCGTCGTCGTCCACGAAGAGGTTGGGGTCGATGGCGTTGTAGTTGCTGCTGCCGGTGGTGGAGTGGACGATGCCGTAGTCCGTCCAGGTACCCGCCTTGCCGCTGGGCGAGGTGGCGAAGCCGATGGCGGAGGTGCTGGAGCCGAAGGACGAGACCGCGTAGTACATCAGGTACTTGCCGCCGTGGTACGAGATGTCCGGCGCCCAGGGGTCGTTCGCGGAGGAGTACGTCTTCCACCAGGACGGCGGGGAGTTGAAGGCGTTCCCGGAGCGGCTGAACGCGATCCGGTCGGTGGAGGTGCGGGCCTCCAGACCACCGTGGGTGGAGTAGAGCAGATACGTGCCGTCGGCGGCGCGGAGCATCGTCGGGTCGTGGACGGTGATGTCGCCCGTCACCCGGCCCGGGTTCGGGTAGGCGGAGGCGCTGGCCGGGAGCAGGGCGAGCAGGAGTGCGGCGGGCAGGGCGAGCCATCTGGTGCGGTGACGCGTTGTCATGCGGCGTTTCTCCTCTCATGTGCCGTGCGGTGTGTGCTCTCTTGACCGGGCTGGGGGCCACCTCTAGCGTGCGGCCGACGTTACGGAAACGTTCCGGAAGTTTTCGGAGCCTGGGAAGGGAAGTTTTCGTGATCAAGACGGTCCGTACCGCTCTCGTCGGCGCAGTCGCCGCCGCCCTGATCCCTCTGGCCATGCCGTCCGCCGCCGCTGAGCAACCTTCCACCCCCGGCGCGGATTTCGGAAGACCTCTCCAGCCGATCGACGGCTTCGGTTTCTCGGAAGCCTTCCAGCGCGCCGATCTGATGCGGGGTGCGGGCGGGCTCACCCCCGAGCACCGGCGGGAGGTGCTGGATCTGCTGCTGAACCGGCGCACCGGCGCGGGGCTCAGCATCCTGCGGCTCGGCATCGGCTCGTCCTCGGACGAGGTCTACGACCACATGAAGTCCATCCAGCCCACCGACCCGGGAGGCCCGGACGCCCCGCCGGCTTACGAATGGGACGGCAAGGACGGCGGCCAGGTGTGGCTGGCCAAGGAGGCGAAACGGTACGGCGTGCAGCGCTTCTACGCCGACGCCTGGAGCGCGCCCGGCTACATGAAGACCAACGGGACGGACGCGAACGGCGGCACCCTGAAGCCGGAATGGCGGCGCGCCTACGCCAACTACCTCGTCCAGTACGCGAAGTTCTACCGCCAGGAGGGCATCCGCATCACCGACCTCGGCTTCACCAACGAGCCGGATCTCGCCACGTCGTACGCCTCCATGCAGTTCACGCCGAAGGAGGCGGCCGAGACCGTGAAGGCCATCGGCCCGGCGGTCCGGCGCGCCGGGATCGACCTGGTGTGCTGCGACGCGGCCGGATGGGACCAGCAGGCCGAGTACAGCGCGGCCATCGAGGCGGACCCGGAGGCGTCACGGTACGTGGGCGTGCACACCGGCCATCCGTACGTCACGCCCTCCGACCAGCCGCTGCCGACGGAGCGGCGCACCTGGATGTCCGAGTGGAGCCCCAACGGCACGACGTGGAACGAGGCGTGGGACGACGGCAGCGGCTATGACGGCCTCGCCGTCGCCGAGGCGATCCACACGACGCTCGCGGACGCGCGGGCGAGCGCGTACGTGTACTGGTTCGGCGCCTCCGTGGGCGCGACGCGGGGGCTGATCCAGCTCGACGGCGCGGACTACCACGTCTCGAAGCGGCTCTGGGCACTCGCCGCGTACAGCCGCTTCGTACGCCCGGGAGCGGTGCGGGTGGCGGCGTCGGCCGGGGCGGCCGCGGCGGACGGCGTGAAGGTGACGGCCTTCCGGAACCGGGACGGGGGCCGGGTGCTGGAGATCCTGAACACGGGCCGGGAGGCGGTCCGTACGGACTTCGCGGTGAGCGGCGGACGCGGAGTCGGATCGGTGTACCGCACCGACGAGACCCACTCGCTGAGCCGGGTCGGCCGGGCCGTGGTGCGGGGCGGCACGCTGGACGTGGACCTTCCGCCGCGCGCGCTGACGACGGTGGTCCTGCCGTAGAGCGTGTCGTGGTGTCGGGCAGATATCGGGGGTCTGCGACCGGTGTCGGCGGTCTGTCGGCGGGGCCTGGGACGTTTCCAGTGATCCCGCCGGGCGCCCGCCTGGCACCCGTGCGACACGCAAGGAATCACCATGACCCCTCACGTCACGATCATCGGCGCCGGGCTCGGCGGCCTGACCCTGGCCCGCGTCCTGCACCTCCACGGCATCCCGGCCACGGTCTACGAGGCGGAGACCTCACCGACGGCACGCGCGCAGGGCGGGATGCTCGACATCCACGACTACAACGGGCAACTGGCCATGCAGGCAGCGGACTTGATGGACGAGTTCCGCGGCCTCATCCTGGAGGGCCGTCAGGCGATGCGGATCCTCGACCGGGACGGGACCGTCCTGTTCGACGAACCCGACGACGGCACCGGGGGCCGCCCCGAGGTGCAGCGCGGCGAGCTGCGGCAGATCCTGCTCGACTCGCTCCCGGCCGACACCGTCCGGTGGGGACACAAGGTCAGCGGCGTCCGTGCCCTCGGTGAGGGCCGCCACGAGGTGGCCTTCGCCGACGGCACCACCGTCGTCACGAGCCTGCTGGTCGGCGCGGACGGCGCGTGGTCACAAGTCCGCCCGCTGCTCTCCGACGCCACGCCCGCGTACACCGGCAGGTCGTTCGTCGAGACCTACCTGTTCGACGGCGACACCCGCCACCCGGCCGCCGCGAAGGCGGTCGGCGGCGGGTCGATGCTCGCGCTCGCGCCGGGCAAGGGGATCCAGGCCCACCGGGAGAAGGGCGACACCCTGCACACCTACGTGGCGCTCACCGAGCCGCGGGACTGGTTCGCCGCCATCGACTTCACCGACGCCGCCGCGGCCGCCGCGCGGATCGCCGAGGTGTTCGACGGCTGGGCGCCGGAGCTGACCTCGTTGATCACCGACAGCGACACCGCGCCGGTCCTGCGTCCCCTCTACGCCCTGCCGATCGGGCACCGGTGGGACCGGGTGCCGGGCGTGACCCTGCTCGGCGACGCCGCGCACCTCGCGGTCCCGAACGGCGAGGGCGCCAACCTGGCCATGTACGACGGCGCCGAACTCGGCAAGGCCATCGCCACCCACCCGGACGACGTCGAAACCGCCCTCANCACCCACCCGGACGACGTCGAAACCGCCCTCACCGCGTACGAGCAGGCCATGTTCCCCCGCGGCGCCGACGCCGCCACCGACGGCACCCGACTCCACGAGTACCTCTTCGGCGACGACGCGCCCCATGGCCTGATCACCGCGTTCACCGACGCCGAGCAGACCCCATGAGCGTCAGTCGGCCGAGCCGTCTCAGTCGCCTGAGTCGTCTCAGTCGTCTCAGTCGTCTCAGTCGTCGAGGGCGACGATCATCTTGCCGATGTTCTCGCCGCGGAGCATGCCGAGGAAGGCCTCCACCGCGTTGTCCACGCCCTTGACGACGGTCTCGCGGTAGCGCAGCTTGCCCTCCCGCACCCAGGCTCCGACCTCCTCGAAGAACTGCGGCTGGAGGTGGTTGTGGTCGTTGACCAGCATGCCCTGCATGCGCAGCCGCTTGCCGATGAACAGCGCCATGTTGCGCGGGGCGGCGGGCGGCTCGGTCTCGTTGTAAATCGAGATCATGCCGCAGGTGGTGATGCGGCCGTGCACCTTGAGGCTGCTGAGGGCCGCCTCGAGGTGCTCGCCGCCGACGTTGTCGAAGTAGACGTCGATGCCGTCGGGGGCGGCCTCCTTCAGCTGCTCGGCGACCGGGCCGTTCTTGTAGTTGAACGCCGCGTCGAAGCCGTACTCGTCGATCAGCAGCCGCACCTTCTCGTCCGAGCCCGCGCTGCCGATGACCCGCGAGGCGCCCTTGAGCTTGGCGATCTGGCCGACCTCGCTGCCGACCGCACCCGCCGCGCCGGAGACGAACACTGCGTCGCCCTCCTTGAACGACGCGACCTCCATGAGCCCCGCGTAGGCGGTCAGCCCCGTCATCCCGAGCACTCCGAGGTACGTGGTGAGCGGGGCGACCTCCGGGTCCACCGTCACCGCGCGCTTGCCGTCCACCACCGCGTACTCGCGCCAGCCGCCGAAGTGCAGGACGTGGGCGCCGACCGCGATGCCGTCCGCGTTCGAGGCGATCACCGTGCCGACCGCGCCGCCCTCCATCGGCTGGTCCAGCTGGAACGGCGGTACGTACGACTTCACGTCGTTCATCCGCCCGCGCATGTACGGGTCCACCGACATGTACAGGTTGCGGACCAGTACCTGGCCCGGGCCCGGCTCGGCCACCGGGGCCTCGCGCAGCGCGAAGTCCTCCGGCTTCGGCCAGCCCTCGGGGCGGGCGACGAGGTGCCATTCACGGCCGGTGGCGGGGATCGCGGACATGGGGGGTGCCTCCTCAGACTTACTTCACCAACTGAAACAATCATGGGCCTGCATATTTCATGCTGTCAAGCAAACGGGTAACCTGAGGGGCATGACGTCCCGCACCGACCCGCTGACCCTCGAGGTCGTCGAGCTCATCGGCACCATCGTGGCCCGCTATCACGAGGAGTACGAGGAAGCCGCCGCCAAGCACGCCCTCACCGGCGCCCAGGCCCGCGTCCTGGGCCTGCTCTCCCGGGGGCCGACGCCGATGCGGCGGATAGCGCAGCAGCTCAAGTGCGAGCCGTCGAACGTCACCGGGATCGTGGACCGCCTGGAGTCCCGCGGGCTCGCCGAGCGCCGCCTCGACCCCGCCGACCGGCGCGTCAAGCTCGCCGCCGCGACGGAGACGGGCCGCGAGACCGCCGAGCGGCTGCGCGGCTCGCTGGACTTCGCGCGGGAGCCGCTGGCCGGGTTGTCGGCGGATGAGCGGACGGTGCTGCGGGACCTGCTGCAACGGATGCTGGGCGTCACGCCGTAGCCAGAGTGCTCAGTTCCAGGGCACTGAAACCGCGCTGAAACCGCGCTGAACCCACCTCGCCGCAAGCTGTGCGGCATGACGACGACAGCGAGCGCACTCGCCATCGCGGCCAGGGGGCTGCACAAGGCCTACGGCGAGAAGAAGGTCCTCGACGGCATCGACCTGGCCGTCCCCGAGGGAACGATCTTCTCCCTCCTGGGCCCGAACGGCGCGGGCAAGACCACGGCCGTGAAGATCCTCTCCACCCTCATCACCGCCGACGCCGGCGACCTGCGGGTCGG
>NZ_RIBZ01000226.1:0-31127 GCF_003721215.1 Streptomyces botrytidirepellens | reverse complement strand
CCGGACGTCTCCCGGGGGGCGCGCCGGGCGATCAGCCCGTCGTCCCAGGTCTGCCGCGTCCGCACCGCCTCCGCGGGAGCCGCCTCGCCCCCGCACCCATCCCCGCCGTCCAGACCGGCAGCAGTGGCCGTCACTTCGGTCACCTCTCCTTCTGTAGTAGGGACAGCGCGGCGATCAGCTGGACCTGGTGGTCCGGGGTCACGTCGAGGGCGTCGAGGGGCGCCAGCCGCCGGTCGCGCTCCGTCTCCAGGACGCGCGCGACGCAGCCGTCGAGCAGCCGCCCGCCGCGGTCGCCCAGCCGCAGCGCGCGGTGCGCGCCCAGCGTCTCGGCGAGCCGTTCGCCCGCCTTACGGGCCCGCCGCCCGCCCAGCAGGGAGGCGACCAGCAGGGCGGCGACGTGGACGGAGGCGTCGGCTCCGCCGCCGTCGGGGATCCGGGCGCGGGTCTCCTCCTCGGCCAGTTCCGCGACGCAGCGCTGCCAGCGCCGTACGGCCACGCCGATCCGTTCCCCGGCCTCGCGCGCGTCGGCCGGGGCGAGCCCGGTCCGCGCGGCGGGGTCCCGTTTCCCCGCCTCGGCGACCCGGTCGTCGGCGGCGGCCGCCGCGCTGCGCAGCAGGGTGGCGAGGGATTCGGTGAGCGCCGCGAGAAGCTCCTCGGGGGTGCTGTCGCGCGGCTGGCCGTGCCAGTGGGTGAGCGCGCCGCCCGCGAGCGCCGCGCCCGCGGCGATCTCCCGCCGCACGCGCTCGGCGGCCTCCGCGTACGCCCCCTCGACCCGCTGGATCAGCCGCACCGCCGCGGCGTGCTGGGCGGCCGCCGCACCGGCCAGTGCGGGCATCCGGGCCTGGAGCGAGGCGAGCACACCGGCCGCCGTGCGGGCGGCGGCGACGGTACGCGCCTGCGGGTCCTGGGCGTGCTGGGTGAGCCAGCCGCGCAGCGCGGCGACGGCGGTGGCCGGGAGCAGGCCGCTGCCGCCGCCCGCCGACTCGGGCAGTTCGGGGATGGTGAAGCGGGGGACGTCGCCGAGCCCGGCCCCGTCAAGGAGCGCGGCGTACTGCCGGGAGACCTCGGCGGCGACCTGGTGCGGCACCCGGTCGAGCACCGTGACAAGTGTCACGTCGTATTCCTTGGCGGTCCGCAGCAGATGCCAGGGGACGGCGTCGGCGTACCGGGTGGCCGTGGTGACCAGCACCCAGATGTCGGCGGCGCAGATCAGCTCGGCGGCGAGATCGCGGTTGCGGGCGACGAGCGAGTCGATGTCGGGCGCGTCGAGCAGCGCGAGCCCCCGGGCGAGCCCCGGATCGGTCTCGATCCGCAGCGCGGCGGGCCCCTCGCCCTCGCGGGCCCGTTCCTCCTCGTCGTAGGGCCCCTCCGCCCGGTCTCCCTGGGCGGGCACCCACACCCTGGTGAGCTGCGGCAGCACCCGCTTTCCGGCGAACCAGGAGTGATCGTCGGGATGGCACACCAGCACCGGTGTACGGGTCGTCGGCCGCAGCACCCCGGCCTCCGTCACCCGCCGCCCGACCAGGGAATTGACCAGAGTGGACTTCCCGGCTCCGGTCGATCCGCCGATCACCGCCAGGAGGGGCGCTTCGGGGGCGCGCAACCGGGGCACGAGGTAGTCGTCCAGTTGAGCAAGCAACTCGGCACGGCTGCGGCGAGCGCGGTCGGCGCCGGGAAGGGGGAGCGGAAACCGTGCGGCGTCAACGCGGTCGCGCAGTGCGGTCAGCGCGTCGAGCAGCCGGGGCCGTACGTCCAAGATCGCCACATGCGAAGAATGCCCGGTTTTGATGTCTTTTTGAAGCGTATGCTCGTTCGTGCGCGTCAAAGAGACCCACCCGGATCACCTCAGATCGGACACGAGGCAGGCGTGACGGGCGGGACTCAGGCATAACGAGTAGACAACACCCGCCGTTTGAGGCGTGAAAAACGATGCGAGTTTCGTACCTGCCTGCGATTATCGGACCGCTTCACCGAACCTCCACAACGTGCCACGGAGGTGAAGCAACCGGGGCGAGGCGCAGGGAGCCCTATCCTTGTCCCCGGCAAGGTCACGGATCCGCCGCGCCCGGCCACCGGCACCACGGCCGCACCGCGGGCCCGTCGGCACCCGGGGGCTCAGCAGTTCCAAGGCCCACCACCGGCCCCCGTAGCTCAGTGGATAGAGCAGGCGCCTTCTAAGCGCTTGGCCGCAGGTTCGAGTCCTGCCGGGGGCGCCACCGGCCCACCGCCGGCTGGGCCGCGCGGCCCAGCCGCGTCGGCCCCGGCCGCCGCGCACATCGACTGCCCCGGGCTCGTGTGAACTCCTGACGAAGGTTGACGCACCGCCGGGCATCCCGGAGTTCACACGCCGCCTGCCGCCTAGGGCACGGGAGGCGTGTCACCCAGGGAGAGCAGCAGCTTGCGCATCAGGTCGGACAGCTGCTCCTGTTCGGCCCGGTCCAGGGCGCTGAACAGGCGTTCTCCGTTGAGGACATGACCCTCCACCGCGTTGTCCACCAGGTCGAAGCCCTCCTGGGTGAGTGAAATCACCATGCGGCGGCGGTTGGTGGCGTCGAGTTCGCGGTCGACCAGGCCGCGACTCACCAGCCGGTCGACCCGGTGGGTCAGCGCCGGTGGCTTGATCATCATGGTCGCGGCCAGGGCTTTCGGGGACAGAGCGTACGGCGGGCCACTGCGGCGCAATGTTGCGAGCACATCAAATTCCCAGCGCTCCATGCCCTCGGCCGCGAGGTACGCCACCACGCCCTGCTCGACGAGCCGGGTCGCCCGGAAGAGCCGCCCCATCATCGCCATGGACCAAACGTCCAGGTCAGGGCGGGTTTCCGCCCACTGCTGAAGGATGCGGTCGAGCGCGTCCTCCCCCTGCCCCTGCGGCTCGTTCACCTCTTCGGCCCCGCCGCTTCGAGGTGAGTTCAACATCGAACTATTTGACATGAACCAAGCCTACTTTCTACGGTCAGTGGCTGTCAGACAGCTCTGGGTACGCAACGGGGGTCACCTCCGGCCACACCCATGAGCACACCAACCCTCGTCCATGCCCATTGCCGGCGCCAGGCCCAGGGCCTACCGGCCGGAGGCTCCGGCAGGGCCATGTCTGGGGTGACCACCGAAGACCTGAACAGACCAGTCTCGTCACAACTGCTTGATCTCATCCGACGGCGTTCGCGCCCACGAAGCCATCGCCGGAAGCCATCAACAGAGACACGGGAAGGTTTTTCATGCCTGTCGGAAACCACGCCACCCTGCCTGCGCTGCTTCAAGCACAGGCCACGACACGACCCGACGACATCGCCGTCGTCGCCGAGGACGCCCAGCTCACCTATGGCGGCCTCCTCGACCGAAGCGCCCGCTTAGCTCTTCGGCTCCAGAAGTCCGGCGTGCGCCGCGACCACCGCGTGGGGCTCTTCGCCGATCCGTCCCTCGACCTCATCGTCGGCGCCTGGGGCATCCTCGGCGCCGGCGGCGCGTATGTGCCGCTCTCCCCGGACTACCCCGAGGAGCGGCTGCGCTTCATCATCGACAACGCCCGTGCGCAGGTCATCGTCTGCCAGCCGCATCTGGCCGACCGGCTGCGCCAACTCGCCCCGACCGACACCGTCGTCCTCACGGTGGACGAGGCCCTGGCCGACCAGCCGACCGGGCCACCGCCGCCACTGCCCGCCCCGGAGGAGCCGCAGCCCGACGGGCTCGCCTATGTCATCTACACCTCCGGGAGCACCGGCAAGCCCAAGGGGGTGATGGTCGAACACCGCAGCATCGTCGCCCAGCTCGGCTGGCTCCAGGAGTACGGGCACCTGGGCGGCGGCACCGTCATCCTCCAGAAGACCCCGATGAGTTTCGACGCCGCCCAGTGGGAGATCCTCGGCTCGGCGTGCGGCGCCCGCGTGGTGATGGGCGCCCCGGGTGTCTACCGCGACCCCGAGGGGCTGATCGACACGATCGACCGCCACCGGGTGACCACCCTCCAGTGCGTCCCGACGCTGCTCCAGGCGCTGGTGGACACCGAGCGGCTGGGCGACTGCACCAGCCTGGTCCGGGTGTTCAGCGGTGGTGAGGCGCTCACCAGAGCGCTGGCCGCCGAGTTCTTCGCGACGCTGCCGACGGCGCGGCTGGTGAACCTGTACGGACCCACCGAGTGCACCATCAACTCCTCGGCGTACGAGGTCGCCCCGGCCACCGTGGACGACGAGCCCACCGTCATCCCCATCGGCACCCCGGTCAGCCGGACCCGCTACCACGTGCTGGACGAGAACCACCGGCCCGTGCCCCGCGGCGAGACCGGTGAGCTGTACGTCTCGGGCGTCCAGCTCGCCCGCGGCTATCTGCACCGGCCCGAGCTGACCGAGGAGCGCTTCCCGCACCTCGCGCCGGAGCCCGGCCACGACCCGGTGCGGCTGTACCGGACCGGCGACCTGGTGTCCCAGTCCCCCGACGGCACCATCCACTTCCTCGGCCGGACCGACAGCCAGGTCAAACTGCGCGGCTACCGCGTCGAGCTGGACGAGGTCGCCCGCACCATCGAGCACCACGCCTGGGTCAAGCGGGCCGCCGTCCTCGTCAAGGACGACGCGCGCACCGGCTCCCAGAACCTCGTCGCCGCCGTGGAGCTGAACCCCAAGGAAGCCGCCCTGATGGACCAGGGCAACCACGGCTCCCACCACCAGTCCAAGTCCAACAAGCTCCAGGTCAGGGCCCAGCTGTCCAACCCCGGGCTGCGTTCGTCCGAGCAGCTCGCCGGGCGGACCCACGTGGACCTGCCGGGCCGCGACGCGAGCCCGGAGCTGCGCCGGGAGGCGTTCGCCCGCAAGACGTACCGCTTCTACGAGGGCGGGGACACCAGCCGCGCGCGCATCCTCAAGCTGCTCGACCACGGTGTCGATCCGCTCTCGTCCCGGCCGCTGGGCGAGCTGACCCTGCGGGGGCTGGGCCGGATCCTGCGCTCCTTCGGGCAGTTCCACAGCGAGGAGCGGCTGCTGCCGAAGTACGCGTACGCCTCGCCCGGCGCGCTGTACGCGACCCAGATGTACCTGGAGATCGCGGGCATCGGCGATCTGCCGGACGGTATCCACTACTACAACCCGCTGGACCATCAGCTCACCCTGATCCGCCGCGTGAAGGGCGGCGGCTCCCCGCGGCTGAAGGTCCACTTCGTCGGCAAGCGGCAGGCCATCGAGCCCGTCTACAAAAACAACATCCTCGAGGTCCTGGAGTTCGAGACGGGCCACATGGTCGGCCTGTTCGAGCAGGTGCTGCCCGCCCACGGCCTGGCCATCCATCCGGACGGGTTCCGTCCGGAGCTGCTGCCGCAGTTCGACGTGGCCGAGGACGACCACTACCTGGGCACCTTCGACATCCGGCAGAGCGACGGCCGGCAGCCGGAGGACCCCACCGAGATCTACCTCCAGGTCCACCCCGGGAAGGTCACCGACCTGCCGGGTGGTCTGTACCGCTACCAGGACGGCGACTTGGAGAAGATCTCCGACGAGCTGGTGGAGAAGAAGCACGTGATCGCCATCAACCAGGCGGTCTACGAGCGCTCCAGCTTCGGGATCAGCGCCGTCAGCCGGGCCGCCGAGCCGTGGCTGGAGTACATCGCGCTCGGCAAGAAGCTCCACCACCTCCAGGCCAACCAGCTGGGGTTGGGGCTGATGTCCTCCGGCTACAGCTCCAAGAGCGGCAATCCCCTGCCCGCCGCGCGGCGTCTGGACAGCATCCTGACCGAGCGCTCGATCCCGACCGGCGCCTCCTACTTCTTCGTCGGCGGCCGGATCTCCGCCGAGCAGGAGGCGAGCGAGGGCATGGGCGAGGACGTCGTCCACATGAAGGGCCCGACCGAGGTGATCAGGGACGACCTGGCCTCGTATCTGCCGGACTACATGCTGCCCAACAAGGTCGTCGTCCTGGACGCGCTGCCGCAGACGGCCAACGGCAAGATCGACGTCAAGACGCTCGCCACCTTCGACGAGCTGTCCCAGGGGCTGGAGAGCCGCGCCTTCGTGGCGCCGGAGACCGACACCGAACAGGCGCTCGCCGAGCTGTGGGCGGCGGCGCTGAAATACGAACCGGTCTCCACCGAGGACAACTTCTTCGAGGCCGGGGGCAATTCGCTCATCGCCGTCACGCTCGTCAACCGCGTCAACAAGCGGTTCGGGACCCGGCTTCCGGTGCAGGTGCTCTTCGAGGCGCCCACGGTCGGGCGGCTCGCCCGCCATATCGACGGCACCGCGAGCGGGGAGATATCCCGGTTCCTGCGGCTGCGTTCCGGGGGAGCCAAGTCCCCGGTCTTCTGCTGGCCGGGCCTCGGCGGCTATCCCATGAATCTCCAGCAGCTCGCCTCGGGCGCCGATGTGGACCGGCCGTTCTACGGAATCCAGGCGCACGGCATCAATGACGGCGAGACGCCGTACGCGACGATCCGGGACATGGCCGCGGCGGATGTGTCCGAGATCCGGAAAATCCAGCCGGAAGGCCCGTACACCCTGTGGGGCTATTCCTTCGGCGCCCGGGTCGCCTTCGAAACCGCATGGCAGCTGGAGGACGCCGGGGAACGGGTGGAGAACCTGTTCCTGATCTGCCCCGGAAATCCCAAGGTCCGGGAGACGGACGGGAAACAGTACGGACGTGAGGCGACGTACCGCAATCCGGCCTACCTCACCATCCTCTACTCCGTCTTCACCGGTGGCATCAGCGGGCCCGACCGCGACCGCTGCCTGGAGACGGTCCGGAACGAGGACGAGTTCGTGGCGTTCATCCACCGCCTGCTTCCGCAATTGGACGAAGCGCTCATCCGCCGGATCACCCGGATCGTGGAGGCGACCTACGAATTCGAGTACAGCTTCCGCGAACTGGCCGAGCGCGAGCTGAACGCACCGGTGACCATCTTCAAGGCGACGGGGGACGACTACTCGTTCATCGAGGGCAGCTCGGGCTATTCCGCGATGCCTCCGACCACGGTCGAACTGGCAGGGGACCACTACAGCGTGCTGAAGGAAAAGGGGGTCGGCGAACTCATTTCGGCCATCCACGCCCGCCTCGACAACTGAGCCCCACGGAGGAGGACATGCCTCATCTCACCATCAAGCACTTCCCCCGGGACGTCGGCGACCAGCAGCGGAAGCAGCTGGCCGAGGAGCTGACCGCGCTCGTGGTGCGGCACTTCGAGGTCCCCGAGGGCGCCGTCTCCATCGCACTGGAGCAGGTGGACCAGTCGTCATGGAAGGGCGCCGTCATCGTTCCGGAAATCATAGAGCGGGAGCACCTCCTCATCAAGGCCCCGAACACTTAAGCCACTTGAGAAAGGAGCGCGATATGACCGACTGCCTCGGACCGCGTCTCAAAGTCGGCGTGGTCCTTCCCGCGACCAACACCTCCGTCCAGCCGGAAATGGAAGCCATGCGCCCCGAAGGGGTGACCAACCACACCGGGCGCATGCAGACCGAGGACACTTCGCTGACCGGTGGCATCGAGGATCTGGTCAGCAGTTACCGGGAGGCGACCCATCGGGCGATCGGCAGTCTGCTGCCGTGCAAACCCGACTGCTTCGTGGTCGCTTTCTCCCCCGAGATCTACTGGGACGGCCCCGGATCCCAGGACGAGGTGGTGGCTTCGATGAAGTCCGCCAGTGGGGGACTTCCGGTCACGATGAGCCCGGACGCCTTCACCACGGCGCTCTCCCATTACGGCGCCCGGCGGCTCGGCGTCATCACCCCGTACGTTCCGGCCGGTGACGACTCGGTGAGCCGCTTCTTCACCGAATCCGGATATGACGTGGTGTCGATGACGGGGCTGGGTTGCAGCAGTCCCGAGCGGATCGCCCATGTGCCCGAGCCCGAATTGCGCGAGGCCGTGAAGGCCGTCGACACCCCGGACGTCGAGGCGATCGTGCAGGTGGGCACCAATATGGCCATGATGCGCGTCGCGGCCGGGGCCGAGGAATGGCTCGGCAAGCCGGTCATCTCCAACAACACGGTGCTCTATTGGCGGGCCCTGCGGCAGAACGGCATCGCCGACCGCATCAGGGGATTCGGCTCCCTGGCCGCCGAGTACTGAGCCCCGCGAGCAGCCCCGTACGACGAAGTCTCGTACGGAGAAACCGGCCGGGCGGGGGCGGGCTTAAACGCCCCCGCCCGGCCCTCCACAAAAAGACAGGAGAACTACGTGAGCACTACCGGCAGTGAGAAGACTGCCATGGACCCGCAGCGGGTCATCGAGGACGACCGGCTTCCCATAGGAAAGCTGCTGGCGCTGACCACGGCCGGATTCCTGGCCATCATGACCGAGACGACGCCCGCGGGCCTGCTCCCGCAGATCGGCGACGGCCTCGGCGTCTCCCAAGGGCTGGCGGGACAGCTCGTCACGCTCTACGCGATCGGTTCCGTGGTGGCCGCCATCCCTGTCATCGCCGCCACCCGCAGCATGCGACGACGGCCGCTGCTGCTCCTCGCGGTGGGCGGGCTGCTGGTGTTCAACACCATCACGGCGCTGTCCACCAGCTACGAACTCACCCTCGCCGCCCGCTTCATCGCCGGTATGGCGGCCGGAGTGGTGTGGGGGCTGCTCGCCGGATACGGCCGGCGGCTGGTCCCCGAACACCTCCAGGGCCGCGCGCTGGCCATCGTCGGGGTGGGCCAGCCGGTCGCGCTGACGCTCGGGGTCCCGCTGGGCACCTGGCTCGGGTCGCTGTTCGACTGGCGCGGCGTGTTCTGGATCATGTCCGGCGTCGCGCTGCTTCTGATGCTCTGGATCCGCGCGCTGGTCCCGGACTTCGCCGGGCAGAGCGCCACCGAGCGGCAGCCGATCCGGAAGATCTTCCTCATGCCGGGCATCGGCGCGGTGCTGGCCGTGGTGCTCCTGTGGATCCTCGCCCACAACATCCTCTACACCTACATCGCCCCGTTCCTGGAGCGGGCCGGTCTCGGTGAGCGCGTCGACCTCGCGCTGCTGGTGTTCGGCGCCTCGGCGATCGTGGGGATCTGGCTCACCGGAATCCTGGTCGACCGCAAGCTGCGCCCGGTCACCCTGCTCAGCCTCGCCGGGTTCGCGCTCGCGTCCCTCGTGCTGGGGGTCGCGGGTACGTCCGTACCGCTGGTGTTCCTCGGCATCGTCGCCTGGGGGGTGACGTTCGGCGGCGCGCCCACGCTGCTCCAGACCGCCAATGCCGACGCGGCCGGGGAGGCGGCCGACGTCGCGCAGTCGATGTTCGTCACCGTCTTCAACCTCGCGGTCGCGGGCGGCGGGGTGTTCGGCGGTCTCCTCCTGGAGTCGGCCGGTGCCGGGTCCATCCCCTGGGTGCTGCTCGGGCTGACCCTCCTGGCCACCGCCGTGGTCGCCCTGGCCCATCGGCACGGCTTCAAGCCCGGCCCCCGGGTGACCGACGGCTGAACACCCGTCGGCCTCCTCCTCTACGGATCCTCTGCGGATCCTCTGCGGATACTGACGCGATGCAGACGTAGTGGAGGAGGCCGTTTCGCATGCCGTCCGTCAGCGGCGGGAGTGGCCGAAGAGCAGGCAGTAGGCGATGAGCAGGACCAGGCGTGCGGGGCACGGTCCGCACCGGGCCGGTCAGGGGGTGTCCGACGCCGCCTCCCCCACCAGTTCCTCCAGGACGTCCGTCATGGTCACGAAGCCGAGGACGGCGCCGTCGTCGCCCGTCACCGCCGCCAGGTGGGTGCCCGCGCCGCGCATCGCCGTCAGCGTGTCGTCCAGCGGGGTGTCGGCCGGTACGCGGGTGACGGTGTGCAGGGCGGTGCGGGGGAAGGGCCGGTCGCGATCGGTCACGCCGAGGGTGTCCTTGATGTGGAGGTACCCCAGAACGGTGCCGTCGGTGCCGCCCGGCCCGCTGACCGGCAGCCGGGAGAAGCCGGAGGCGGCCGCGGTGCGCTCCAGCACGGCGGGGGTGACCCGGTGGTCGACGGTGACCATCTCGCCGAGCGGGACCAGGATGTCGCCCGCCCGCCGGGTGCCCAGCTCCAAGGCGTCGCGCAGCCGCTCGCTGCCGGAGGCGTCGAGGAGGCCCGCGTCGCTGGAGTCCCGTACCAGCCGGATGAGTTCGGCGTCGGTGTAGACCGACTCGACCTCGTCCTTGGGCTCGACCTTCAGCAGCCGCAGCAGTCCGTTGGCGAAGGCGTTGATGCCGAAGACGACGGGGCGCAGCGCGCGGGTGACGGCCACCAGGGGCGGGCCGAGGAGCAGCGCGGTGCGCTCCGGGGCGGCGAGGGCGATGTTCTTGGGGACCATCTCGCCGATGAGCATGTGCAGATAGGTGGCCGCGGTCAGGGCGAGGACGAAGGCGATCGGGTGCACCAGGGCCTCGGGGACGTGGACGGCGGCGAACACCGGCTCCAGCAGGTGGGCGATGGCCGGTTCGGCGACCGCGCCGAGGACGAGCGAGGAGATGGTGATGCCCAGCTGGGCGGTGGCCAGCAGGGCGGACAGGTGCTCCAGCGCCCACAGCACGGTGCGGGCGCGCTTGCCCCCGTCCCTCGCGTGCGGTTCGATCTGGCTGCGGCGCACGGAGATCAGGGCGAACTCGGCGCCGACGAAGAAGGCGTTGGTGAGCAGGGTGAGGGCGCCGATGGCCAGTTGGAGAAGGGTCATCGGGCGTCCTCCTCCGCCGCGGCGGGGGCCGGGGCGGTGATGCGTACGCGGTCGGCGCGGTGGTGGTCGACCTTGAGCACGGTGAGCTGCCAGCCGTCGGTCTCGATGCCGTCGCCCGCCTCGGGGATGCGCTTCAGGGCGGTGGCCATCAGGCCCGCGACGGTTTCGTACGGGCCCTCGGGCACGGTCAGGTCGATGGCGGACAGCTCGTCCAGCCGTACGGCGCCGTCGGCCTCCCAGATGCCGGGCCCGGCGGGCACCAGGGCGGGGGTCTCGTCGGGGTCGTGTTCGTCGCGTACGTCGCCGACGACCTCCTCGACGATGTCCTCCAGGGTGGCGACACCGGCGGTGCCGCCGTACTCGTCGATGACGACGGCCATGGTGTGCGCGCCGCGCAGCCGGTCCAGCAGCCGGTCCACCGGGAGGCTGTCGGGGACCAGCAGCGGAGGGGTGGCCAGCTCGGTGACCGGAGTGGTGGCCCGGCGGGCGGCGTCCAGCGCGAGGACGTCGCGGATGTGCACGGTGCCGACCACCTCGTCCAGGCTGTGGCGGTAGACGGGGAACCGGGACAGGCCGGTGGCCAGGGTGAGGTTGGCGGCGTCGGCGGCACTCGCGTGCGCCTCCAACGCCTGCACGTCCACCCGCGGGGTCATCACGTTCTCGGCGGTCAGCTCACTCAGGTGCAGCGTACGGACGAACAGCTCGGCCGAATCGGGCTCCAGCGCGCCCTCCGCGGCCGAGTGGCGGGCCAGTGCGACCAGTTCGTCCGGGGTACGGGCCGACGCCAGCTCCTCGGCGGGCTCAAGACCGGCGCGGCGCACCAGGCGGTTCGCGGTGTTGTTGAGGTGGTGGATCAGCGGGGCGAAGGCGGCGGTGAAGCCGCGCTGGGGGCCCGCGACCACCTTGGCCACGGCCAGTGGCCGGGAGATCGCCCAGTTCTTGGGCACCAGCTCGCCGATCACCATCAGCACGACGGTCGACACCGCCACGCCCAGCACCGAGGCCACCGACGAGGCGGCCGAGCCCAGCCCCGCGGCCCGCAGCGGGCCGTGCAGCAGGGCGGCCAGCGAGGGTTCGGCGAGCATGCCGATCACCAGCGAGGTCACGGTGATGCCCAACTGGGCGCCGGACAGCTGGAACGTCAGCTTCCGGGCGGCCTTGAGTGCGCTTCCGGCGCCCCGCTCCCCCTCCGCGGCGGCGTGCTCCAGCTCGCCGCGCTCGACCGTGGTGAGCGAGAACTCGGCGGCGACGAACACCGCGCAGGCCAGGGTCAGCGCCAAGGCCAGCAGGACCAGCAGTACTTCGGTCAGCACGCCGGTCCCCTTCCCATGCGCTCGGCAAACCGCTCAGAGGCGGATGCGGGGGCGCATACGGGCGCGTACGCATCGGAAGCGGGGCGAGGGGTACTGGGAGGCTCGTCCATCGCGGGGACCGCGACTCCTTCGTGACTCAAGGGACTGTTGGTAAAAGAACGGTAAAGCACGATCCATGGTTCCCGCCCGGCGGCCCGGCACCCCGCTCTGGCAAGGGCCCCGGGGAAGTGCGGGCGACACCCGGCCAAGTGGCCGAATTGATCCACCCATGACATGGGCGTGGGAGTTGCTTTACCCGGCCGGAGCGTTCGGTCCGGCAAGAACAGTGAACGGCGCACAGAGAAGGAGTGAACGCCACGATGGTGTTCAAACGACTACCTGGCCCATTCGGTGCCGACGGGCCCACCGCGGACCCGGCACCGGCCGCCGGTTCGGTGCGCACCGGCGGGCCGCTGTGGGGCGAGGCACACGAGACCCAGCTCACATCGGCGCTGAGCTGGGCCCCTGCGGCCATGGCGATCGAAGTGGCGTTATCGGCCAACCCGGACGACCTGAATGGCGTCTTGGATGCCGACAGACAGGGCGGGTCGTTCGCGGAGGGGCACGACCCCCGCCGTAAACGCGGAGGGGGAGGCATGGATCCGGCAGGTGACCTGCCGTCACGCGGGGGCCGTCGCGGCGCGGACCGAGACCCGGAACCGGGTCAGCGGTAATGGAATTGCGCGGGTGGTGTGACGTACTTCATGCTGTCACAGATCTGACATAACAGCGCGTAGCGAGACTCCTACCAATTTAGTACGTACTGTTGTGTGATGGTGGAGCTCATCTCGAAACCAGCGAATCCCGTGGAGCATTAGAGGTCAGTCATGCAGCCCTTCGCCTTGAACCATGCGGTCCCAGCCGACCAATCCCCGGCTGTCATTCCGTACTCGTACAACGCCGCCCTCCAGTTGAATGTGCTCCCCGATGGGCGCCCCGCCATCTCGGACCGGGGGGTGCTTCTGGAATGCGGCACGACGACCTCCACGGCGGGCTCCAAGACGCACTTCGACGACTGACCAGCCCACCGACCTCAGACGTCGATGACGGTACTCATCCTGACCTGCCAGGAGGATGTGACAGCGGACCTGGTGGTGGCCGAATTACGCAAGCGAAACGTCCCTCTGCTCCGCTTCGATCCCGCTGACCTTCCCGGGCAGGCCGGGATCTCGACCGAATTCGAGCGCGGTGACTTCACCGGCTATCTGTCGACCGACGGCCGCCTGGTCAGCGTGAACAGCCTGCGATCCATATGGGTGCGCCGCCCGGGGCAACCGGCGGCGCACGCCCCCGAGCCCTCCGAGTGGCTGACCGCCGAGTGCGGTCAGGCCCTGTACGGAATGCTGTATTCCACCGAGGCGCGCTGGATGAACCACCCCAGCGCCGCCCTGTTGGCACGTTCCAAACCGTGGCAGTTGCGCACCGCCCACCGCAGCGGATTCGCCGTTCCCCCGACGCTCATCACCACCTATCCACGCGCCGCCAAGGAGTTCGCAGGCCAGTTCAAGGACATCGTGGTGAAGACCGTCTCGGGCCCTCCGCCGGTCAATCCGCCAATAGCGCTGCCCACCACCCGTATCGACCCTGAAACGGATTTCTCGGGCGTCGCGGCAGCTGCCACGCTTCTTCAGCGCTACATTCCCAAAACGGCTGATATCCGCCTGACCTGCGTCGGCGGCCGTTTGTTCGCCGCCCGGAAGACAGCAGCTTCCGAGCAGGTGGATGGGAGGTATGGTTTCTATGGCCATCTATGGGGCGCGGTGGACGTTCCCCACCGGATCGCCCAGGCCGTCCGGGAATATATGACCCTCGGCGGTCTCGCCTACGGCGCATTCGACTTCGCCGAGGACGAGGACGGCACCTGGTGGTTTCTGGAGTGCAATCAGGGCGGCCAGTTCGGGTTCATCGAGCTGGAGACCGGCCAGCCGATCGCCGCCGCCATCGCCACCTGGCTCGCCGCGCCGCGGACCGCCTAAGGGATCGCCAGCACCGCGACGCCGTTCACCCGGTCGTTCGCGAGGTCGTCGAGCGCGGTGTCCGCGTGGACGAAGGGGTAGCGGGTGACCGTGGCGCGGATGTGGTGGGCGGCGGCCGCGGTGAGGAACTCGCGGCCGTCCTCCCGGGTGTTGGCGGTGACGCTGCGCAGGGTGCGTTCGTGGAACAGGTGGCGTTCGTAGCGCAGGGGCGGGATGTCGGAGAGGTGGATCCCGGCGACGCTGAGCGTGCCGCCCGCGTCCAGCGCCTCCAGCGCCACCGGCACCAGCTCGCCCGCCGGGGCGAAGAGGATCGCGGCGTCCAGCGGTTCGGGCGGCCGGTCATGGGCGTCACCGGCGGAGGCGGCGCCGAGTTCGAGGGCGAGGGCCCGGGCGGCGGCCGAGCGGGTCAGCACATGGACGACGGCGCCGCGCGCGATGGCGACCTGGGCGGTGAGGTGGGCGGAGCCGCCGAAGCCGTAGATGCCGAGGCGTCCGCCCGCCGGCAGCTCGGCGCGGCGCAGCGCGCGGTAGCCGATGATGCCTGCGCACAGCAGCGGAGCCAGTTCCTCGTCGGCGTATCCGGAGGGCAGCTCATAGGCGTACGCGGCCGGTACGGCGACGTACGAGGCGTAGCCGCCGTCCGCGTCCCAGCCAGTGTAGACGGACGCGGGGCACAGGTTTTCGTGGCCGCGGACGCAGAAGCGGCAGCGGCCGCAGGTGCGGCGCAGCCAGGGGACGCCCACCCTGGCGCCGAGCCCGGGCCCGGCGGCCCGCTCCCCCGCCGCGATGACCTCGCCGACGGCCTCGTGCCCGGGGACGACGGGAGTGCGGTGCGGCGGCAGGTCGCCGTCGCGGACGTGGAGATCGGTACGGCAGACCCCGCAGGCCCGGACCCGGACCAGCAGTTCGTCGGCCGCCGGGCGCGGAATCGGCAGCTCCGCCTGGTCGATCCGGCCCGGCGTACGAACCACCCAGGCTCGCATGGTGCCCGGGATGTCAGCATTCGCACCCGTCACACGCCCAACGTAACGCCGCGGCGGGACGGGATGCAGCAGGTCAGGACGGGCTGGGGCGGTCCATCGCGGTCGCGAGGCTCTTCGGACGCATATCGGTCCAGTGCTCCTCGACGTAGTCCAGGCACGCCTGGCGGTCGTCCTCGCCGTGCGCGACGGTCCAGCCCTCGGGCACCTCGGCGAAGGAGGGCCACAGGGAGTGCTGCCCCTCGTCGTTGACCAGCACGACGTAACGGCCGTCGGGATTGTCGAACGGGTTACTCATGGGCTGTCTCCTCGCTGTCTCAACTGATGTCCGGCACGCCTCACGATCTTCCGGCCCTGACGGTACCGGCCGAGGACACGCATCGTGAAGCGGTGCCCGCACGACGTAGCCTGAGCGGTATGGCGGAGGGCACTCGACGGCCGCGGCACGGCGCGTGGCACGGGCAGGGGCCGGTGGTGTGCGTGGTCGCCGTCGGCGGGGCCATCGGCGCGGCCGCCCGGTACGGGGCGTCCCTGCTGTGGCCGACCCCGGCGGGCGCCTTTCCCTGGACGACGCTGCTGGTGAACGTGGTGGGCTGCGCGCTCATCGGCGTCCTCCTGGCGCTGATCGGCGAGGTGTGGGCGGCCCACCGGCTGATGCGGCCCTTCGTCGGCACCGGCGTGCTGGGCGGGTTCACCACCTTCTCGACGTACGCCGTGGACGTCCGGCGCCTCGTCGTGGACGGCCACGCCGCGACCGGGGCGGCCTATCTGGTGGCGACGCTGCTGGCGGCGATGGCCGCGGTATGGGGCGCGGTGGTGGGCACCCGTCGGGTGGTTGGGGCCGTGGGCGCGTACGGCGGCGGGAGCACGGGATGAACGCGAACGGACTGAGGCTGAGCGTCTTCGTCGGCGAGAACGACACCTGGCACCACAAACCGGTCTTCGCCGAAATCGTGCACCGCGCGCACCGGGCGGGACTGGCGGGCGCGAGCGTGTTCCGCGGGGTGGAGGGGTTCGGTGCCTCCTCCCTGGTCCACACCTCGCGGCTGCTGTCGCTCAGCGAGGAACTGCCCGTCTGCGTGGTGATCATCGATACGGAGGAGCGGGTGAGGGCCTTCCTGCCCGAGCTGGAGGAGATCACCGGCGACGGTCCGGTGATCCTGGACCCGGTCGAGATCGTGCGCTTCCCGGAGCGTGACCGGTGAACTGGCTCCTGGTGGTGGCCGGCGGGATGGTCGGCGCCCCGCTGCGGTACCTGACCGACCGGATGGTGCAGTCCCGGCATGACTCGGTGTTCCCCTGGGGGACGTTCGTGGTGAACGTGGTGGGCTGCGCGGTGCTGGGGGCGCTGACCGGCGCCGCGGCGGCGGGGGCCGCGTCGTCGCAGGTCCAGCTGCTGCTGGGGACGGGACTGTGCGGCGCGCTGACCACGTACTCGACGTTCTCGTACGAGACGCTGAAGCTGGCCGAGGACGGGGCGCGCGGTTTCGCGGTCGCGAACGCGGTGGGCAGTGTGGTGGCGGGGGTGGCGGCCGCCTTCGCGGGCGGAGCGGCGGCCACGGCGCTCTGGGGCTGACCCGCGCGGGTGCACCGAGCAGGTACGCCACACAGCCAATGGAACAGGTCGCGCAGGTCAGGGCAGCAAGCGGGTGCCGAGGTCGTCCGCGTCGGCCGAGCGCAGATACGCCAGCAGCACCCGGCGCAGCTCGCGCGCGGCCCTCGGCGGGGCGACGTCCTTGCGGTGGGCGACGGCGATGGTGCGCCGCATCGCATGGCCCGCGAAGGGCGTGATCCGCAGTCCCGAGCGCGCCGCCACCATGCCGGGGAGGACGGCGATGCCGAGGCCCGCCCGTACGAACCCGAGCACCGCGTCCATCTCGCCGCCCTCGACCGTGAAGGACGGCTCGAAGCCTGCCGCCCGGCAGGCCGCCGTGGTGAATTCCCGCAGGTCGTAGCCGCGACGGAACATCACCATCGGCCGGTCGCGAAGGTCTTCGACCCGGATCCGGCGGGCTTTCGTGGGCGGCGGGGCCGCGGGCGAGGAGGCGACCACCAGCTCCTCGCGCAGCAGCTCGGTGGCGGCGAGGGCGGGGGCCTGGCCGGGCAGCGGGGTGATGATCAGGGCGAGGTCCAGCTCACCGGCGGCGAGGGTGCGCACCAGGTCCTGGGAGCCGCCCTCGTCGATGATCAGCTCGATGCCCGGGAACGCGTCGTGGAAGCGGCGCAGCACATCCGGAACGAGGCTGGCGCACAGGCTGGGCGGGGCGCCGAGGCGCACCCGGCCGCGCCGCAGCTGGGCGACCTCCTGCACCTCGCGGCGCGCGGTCTCGGTGTCGGCGAGGATCTGGCGGGCCAGCGGAAGCAGCGCCTCCCCCGCGTCGGTGAGGGCGATGTGGCCGCGCGCGCGGTGGAACAGGTCGGCGCCCAGCTCCCGTTCCAGCGCCTTGATCTGCTGGGACAGCGACGGCTGGGCGACATGGAGCCGTTCGGCGGCGCGGGTGAAGTGGCGGGTGTCCGCGACGGCCGCGAAATAGCGGAGCTGCTGAAGCTGCACGCAGCGATAATAGGCACCAGCTATGGAATCCAGCCACAGCATGTCTTGGACGAATCACCAGGGCCCTGCCTAGCGTCGCAGACATGGCACTGGCGACACGGACGGACACGGGCCACGAGCGGCGGCCCGGCCAGAAGCGGAAGCCGCCGCGGAAGCCGTCCTCCATCGGCTCCGTGTGGCGGTCGACCATCGGTAAGAAGGCCGTGATGGCCGTCACCGGGCTGATCATGCTGGCCTATCTGGTGGCCCACATGTTCGCCAACCTGAAGATCTTCTTCGGGCCCGGCGACCTCAACGGCTACGCGCACTGGCTGCGCACGCTCGGCGAGCCCTTCCTCCCGCACGAGGGGTTCCTGTGGCTGGCCCGCGTCGGGCTGCTGGCCTCCGTCGTCCTGCACGGCGTGGCCGCGTACCAGCTCAGCCGCCGTGACCTGGCGGCCCGGCCGCGCGGCTACGCCCATCAGCGACGGCGGGCGAGCTACGCCACCCGCACGATGCGCTGGGGCGGGGTGATCCTCGGGCTGTTCATCGTCTGGCACATCCTGGATCTGACGACGCTCACGGTGAACGAGCGCGCCGAGCCGGGCCATCCGTACGAGAACGTCGTGGCGACCTTCTCCACCTGGTACGGCAACACCATCTACATCGTGGCGATGCTCGCCCTCGGCCTGCACATCCGGCACGGCTTCTGGAGCGCCGCCCAGACCCTCGGGGCGGGCCGGCCGCGCCGCGACCGGGCCCTCAAACTGGCCGCGAACGGCCTGGCTACCGTCCTGACCTGCGGCTTCATCGCGGTGCCCATCGGCGTGATGAGTGGAGTGGTGAGCTGAGATGAACACGTACACGGACTATGCGACCGGTGCGCCGATCGCCGACACCAAGGCCCCCGAGGGTCCGATCGAGGAGCGCTGGGACCGCCGCCGCTTCGAGGCGAAGCTGGTCAACCCGGCCAACCGCCGCAAGTACACGGTCATCGTGGTCGGTACGGGTCTCGCGGGCGGGGCGGCCGGGGCGACGCTGGCCGAACAGGGCTACCACGTCGTGCAGTTCTGCTACCAGGACTCGCCGCGCCGGGCGCACTCCATCGCCGCCCAGGGCGGGATCAACGCCGCCAAGAACTACCGCAACGACGGCGACTCCATCCGCCGCCTGTTCTACGACACCGTCAAGGGCGGCGACTTCCGCGCCCGCGAGGCGAACGTCCACCGGCTCGCCCAGGTGTCGGTGGAGATCATCGACCAGTGCGTGGCGCAGGGCGTGCCGTTCGCCCGCGAGTACGGCGGTCTGCTGGACACCCGCTCGTTCGGCGGCGTCCAGGTCTCCCGCACCTTCTACGCCCGCGGCCAGACCGGACAGCAGCTGCTGCTCGGCGCGTACCAGGCGCTCAGCCGCCAGATCGCCGCCGGGAACGTGGAGATGCACGCGCGCACCGAGATGCTCGACCTGATCGTCGTCGGCGGGCGGGCGCGCGGGATCGTGGCCCGCGACCTGATCACCGGGCAGGTGTCCACCCACTTCGCGGACGCCGTGGTGCTGGCCTCCGGCGGCTACGGCAACGTCTTCTACCTGTCCACGAACGCCAAGAACTCCAACGCCACCGCGATCTGGCGGGCCCACCGGCGCGGCGCCTACTTCGCCAACCCCTGCTTCACCCAGATCCACCCCACGTGCATCCCGCGCTCCGGCGACCACCAGTCGAAGCTGACGCTGATGAGCGAGTCGCTGCGCAACGACGGCCGTATCTGGGTGCCGAAGGCGAAGGGCGACACGCGCCCGCCCGCCGAGATCCCGGAGGACGAGCGCGACTACTACCTGGAGCGCGTCTACCCGGCGTTCGGCAACCTCGTGCCGCGCGACATCGCCTCCCGGGCCGCGAAGAACGTGTGCGACGAGGGGCGCGGGGTGGGCCCCGGCGGACAGGGCGTGTACCTGGACTTCGCGGATGCCATCGGGCGGATGGGCCGGGCGGCGGTCGAGGAGAAGTACGGCAACCTCTTCGAGATGTACCAGCTGATCACGGCGGAGAACCCGTACGAGGTGCCGATGCGCATCTACCCCGCCATCCACTACACGATGGGCGGACTGTGGGTCGACTACGACCTCCAGACCACGGTGCCCGGGCTGTTCGCGATCGGCGAGGCCAACTTCTCCGACCACGGCGCCAACCGGCTCGGCGCCTCCGCCCTGATGCAGGGCCTGGCCGACGGCTACTTCGTCCTCCCGGCCACCATCAACGACTACCTCGCCCGCCATCCGCACGACGAGGTCGACCCGGCCCACCCGGCGGTGACCGAGGCCCTGGTGTCGGTGACCGACCGGCTGCGGCGGCTGCTGGAGAACGACGGCGACCGCACCCCCGACTCCTTCCACCGGGAGCTCGGCGAGCTGCTGTGGGACGAGTGCGGCATGGCCCGCACCGAGACCGGGCTGCGCAAGGCGCTGGACCGCATCCCGGCGCTGCGCGAGGAGTTCTGGCGGCGGATCAAGGTGCCGGGCAGCGGTACGGAGCTGAACCAGTCGCTGGAGAAGGCCAACCGCGTCGTCGACTATCTGGAGCTGGCCGAGCTGATGTGCCTGGACGCGCTGCACCGCACCGAGTCCTGCGGCGGCCACTTCCGCGAGGAGAGCCAGACCGCGGACGGCGAGGCGGCCCGCGACGACGAGGCGTTCTCGTACGCGGCGGCCTGGGAATTCCGTGGCACGGGTCGCGCGCCCGTGCTGCACCGCGAAGACCTGGTCTTCGGTGATGTCCACCCCACCCAGCGGAGTTACGCATGAGGCTCATCCTGCGGATCTGGCGCCAGCGCGGCCCCGAGGAGCCGGGCGCCCTGACCGTGTACGAGGTCGAGGACATCTCGCCGGAGATGTCCTTCCTGGAGATGCTCGACACCCTCAACGAGCGGCTGATCCTGCGCGGGGAGGAGCCCGTCGCGTTCGACCACGACTGCCGCGAGGGCATCTGCGGGGCGTGCGGCATGGTGATCAACGGGCAGGCGCACGGCCCGGAGCGCACCACCACCTGTCAGCTGCACATGCGGCACTTCCGGGACGGCGACACCATCGACGTGGAGCCGTGGCGCGCCGCCGCCTTCCCCGTCGTCAAGGATCTGGTGGTGGACCGGTCGGCGTTCGACCGGATCATCGGCTCGGGCGGCTTCGTCTCCGCCCCGACCGGGAGTGCCCCGGAGGCGCATGCCACGCCGGTGCCGAAGCCGGTCGCGGACACCGCGTTCGAACACGCGGAGTGCATCGGGTGCGGGGCGTGTGTGGCGGCGTGCCCCAATGGTTCGGCGATGCTGTTCACCTCGGCGAAGGTGACGCATCTGAACGTGCTGCCGCAGGGGCAGCCGGAGCGCGAGTCCCGGGTGCTGGACATGGTCGGCACGATGGACGAGGAGGGCTTCGGCGGCTGTACGAACACCGGTGAGTGCGCGGTGGCCTGCCCGAAGGGCATCCCGCTCCAGTCCATCTCCACCATGAACCGGGAGTTCCTGCGAGCGAGCCTCAAGAACGCTGGGCGCGGGGCCCGTTGAGCAGCAGTGCCTGCTGAATAAAGCGGGACGCCCGGCAGCGGTCTCCGGCGGGGCCGGTGCCGGGCGCGACGTATGGCTACGGATGCGTGGCCAGCGCGCGCGTCCCGGGGGCGCAGGCGTCGAGCAGCGCGGCCCGCTCCTCCTCGGCCAGCTTCAGCGCGTTGCCGCGGCGCCCGCTGTCGAGGAGCGCGGTCGCCGCGTCCAGCCAGGCCGGGAGCGGTTCCACACCGAGGAATTCGGCGAGCCGGACCAGTTCCTTCTCCGGCTCGTCCAGCAGGGTCTCGAAGGACATCGTGGTGCGCAGGGAGGCCGGGACCTCTTCCAGCTTCGCCAGTCCGTCGATGATCGTCTCGGACCACAGGGTGCCGAACTCCGCCAGCGGGATGTGGCGTTCGGTCACCAGGGCGGGGTCGTACCGCTCGGTCAGCAGCGGAGCGAGGTCGGGCGGGAGCTGGGCCGCGTGCGCGGGGGTCAGCTGGTACGGGGAGTCCAGGCCGCAGTGGTCCGCCATCTCCCTCAGCAGCGGGATCATGCGGAAGCTGTAGTGGCGGCTCATGGAGACGGCGCAGTCGGGGCCCTCGCGGTAGAGGTGGAGGAAGCGCGCCTCGGGGAAGCAGCGGCGCATCTCCGGCACCCGGCCGATGGACAGGCCGGTCCGCTCCACGACCGCGCCGGGGCCGCCGAACCGGGCGGCGAGGGCGGCGAACAGGGCCCGCCAGTGGTCCGCCGGGGCGCGGGTGGGCCAGGCGGTGACCACGGGTTCCAGCTCGTCCAGGAGGGCGTCGGGGTCATCGGTCAGATGCGGGAGGACCATGACGCTGATGGCGGGTATGCCGGTGGTCCCGGCGTCGTACCGCCGCTTGGGCAGCCGGGGGTAGAGGAACTCCGGCGTCGTCGCCCCATTTTTGATCATGCTGTTGGTGACCGGGTTGGGACGACAGAGATACCCCCAGAACTCCGGTCCGCTCAGGGGTGTCTCGCTCAGCAGTTCCGGGTCGGGAATACTGGCGAACAATTCACTGATACTTAGCACGTCCGGGTGAAGATTGACGACCTGAGACATAGCCGTCGAGCCACAACGGCCCGTACCGACGATGAACGTCAAGTTCTGGTTGACCACGCGCGCTTTCCTCCCGATCGGTCGAACTCCATTGGACACCATGGGCCGTCTCGGGGATCCCGTGGTGTCCAACTGGTGAAACACACCTAACAGGACACTGTGGGGCGCCAGTCGGTCCCCGGCCCCTCCACACCTTCGCGCAACCTTCACATAAATGACGGTCGTTACCCCAGGTCACCCCGGCCTCACCTGCGGGGAAGTCCAAACCTAGGTGTACGAGACAGCTTCACAACTCCACGACACAGGAACGAACACCGGAACTACCGTAATCGAACGTAATCACGCGTGACACCTCCGTCATCTTTTCGTACCAACAGCACTGCTAGAGTTCCCATCCGTCAGCCCCTCGGCGGACGTTGGGGATTGCCAACCCCCAAGGGTCGTCCGGGAGGGGCGGCAACGGCACATCGGGGGACAAAGCATTGGCACGCCGTGCATCGCACGGTGCGTGTGCTTCACCACCCCTGCGCAAAAGTTGAATTCGGGGAAGGTGTTTCTTCAGTGTTGGTGGAGCGCGACCAGGAGACAGACCGGCTCACGCGCCTCCTGTTCGGCGGCGCCCGCGAGGGAAGTCGGCACGCTGTCATCAGCGGTGTCGTGGCCTCCGGAAAGACCGCACTTCTGCACCAGGTGACGGACACGGCGGGGACGCGTGGCGTCCGGGTGCTGAACGCGGTGGCCTCCGCCTTCGAGCAGGAATTCCCGTACGCCGTCATCGAGCAGCTCTACCAGGGCATGCCCGCCCGCCATCAGCACGCCCGCCCCCGGCCGGGCCTCGACACCCCGCACAGCCCGCACGGCCCTCACCAGGCCGACCTGCCACTGCTCCAGGCCTTCCACCGCGCGCTGGACGAACTCACCGCCGAAGCACCGCTGTTGATCGCGATCGACGACGTCCAGTACGCCGATCTGCCGTCCCTGCGCGCCCTCGCCTACGGCATCCGCCGCTGCCGCTCCGAGGCGCTGTCCGTCGTGCTGACCCGCGGCGCGCTGACCGGGCCCGCCGGTCCGGCCCTGGACGAGCTGCTGCACCGGCCGAACGCGTGCCACGTGCGGCTCGCCCCGCTCACCGTCGCGGGCGTCACCACCCTGCTGACCGAGGAACTCGGCCCCGCCGAGGCCGAGCGCCACGCCGCCGCGTTCCACGACCTGACCGGCGGCAACCTCCTGCTGCTGCGCGGGCTGTTGGACGACCGGTTCTCCCGGCTCACCTGCGCCCCCCGCGACACCGCGCCCGGCACCGGCACCCCCGCGCCCGGCGAGCTGTTCCGGCAGGCGGCGCTGTCCTGCGTCTACCGCGGCGGCCCGGCCCACCACCGGATCGCCCAGGGCATCGCCCTGCTGGGCGACGCCTCGTCCGCACGCCGCTTGAGCAAGCTCGTCGCGATCGAGGAGCGGCAGGTGCGGCAGGCCGTCGCGGCGCTCACCGAGGTGGGCATCCTGCACGAAGCGCAGTTCAGGAGCGCCGACGTGCGCACCGTCCTGCTGGACGACCTGCCCGCGGACGAACTCGCCCGGCTGCACCACCGGGCCGCGCGGCTGCTGCACGAGGAGGGCGCCGACCCCATCGACGTGGCGGGCCATCTGCTCCACCACGAACTGGCCGAGCCGGTCGAGGAGTGGATCCCCGAGACCCTGCGCGACGCCGCCCGGCACGCCGTGGCCGCCGACCGCATGGAACTGGCCGTCAACTGCCTCCAGATGGCCCACCGATGTACCACCGACGAGCGGGAGACGCTCATCCTCCAGGTCACGATGGTGGAAGCCATGTGGCCGTTCAATCCGCTCTCCCAGCTGCGCCGGCTCCAGTCGCTGGCCGGTCCCGCGAGCAACGGGCAGCTGCCCACCGAGTACGCCATCCCGGTCCTCCTCCGGCTGCTGACGCTCGGCCAGACCGCCGAGGCCGCCGCCGCCCTCGGCCGGATCGGCCGGGACGCGAGCCCCGGATCGGAACTCGACACCACGCTGCGGACCATCGACCTGGCCCTCGCCTCCACCTTCCCCGGCTCCCCCGAGCTGCGGACCTTCGTGGAGCGGGCCGAGCCGGACGGCCCCCGCGCGGGCGGCCCGCCGGCGGCCGAGCAGACCCCCGAGTGTCCGCAGCTCACCGCGGGCAAGGCGCTGCGGACCGTGCTGAGCCACGGCGCCGACGACCGCGCCGTGGAGGCCGCGGAGCGGGTGCTGGAGACCACCCGGCTCTCCGACCCGACCATGCCGACCGTGCACGCCGCGCTACAGGTCCTCATCTACGCGGACCGGCTCGCCACCGCCACCACCTGGTGCGACCAGCTGATCGAGCAGTGCGAACGGCGCGGCGCCAAGGGGGTGCTGGCCGCCTTCCGCGCCCTGCGGGCCCAGATCGCGCTGCGGGCCGGACGGCTGCCGGACGCGGTGCGCTACGCGGAGCGGGCGCTGGAGGAGCTTCCGGCCCGCGGCTGGGGCGTCGCCGTCGGAGTGCCGCTCGCGATGCTGGTCAACGCGCACACCGCGATGGGCCACCACGACACCGCCGCCGAGATCCTGGCGCGGCCGGTGCCGGAGGAGATGTTCCGCAGCCGCTACGGGCTCCACTACCTGTACGCGCGTGCCTGCCACCAGCTGGCCACCGGGCGCCAGCACGCCGCCCTCACCGGCTTCCGGGCCTGCGGCGAGAAGATGACCGCCTGGGGCCTGGACTCGCCCGCCATGCTGCCGTGGCGGCTCGGCGCCGCCGAGACCTGGCTGACCCTCGGCAGCCAGGACCGGGCCGCGCGGCTGGCGCAGGAGCAGCTGGAGCTGACCGGCGAGGCGCCCTCGCGCACCCGCGGCGCCGCGCTGCGCGTGCTGGCCGCCACCCGTCCGGTGAGCGAGCGGCCCGCCCTGCTCCAGCAGGCCGTCACGGTGCTCCAGGAGACCGGCGGCTGGTACGAGATGGCCCGGGCGCTGGCCGACCTGGCGGAGGCGCACAAGCACCTCGGCGACCTGGACACCAGCCGGCTGATGACCCGGCGCGCCCTGCGGCTCGCCGACGGGTGCGGCGCCGAGGAGCTGTCCCGTTCGCTCCAGCGCACCCCGGGCCGCACGGCCCTGTCGGAGGCGGCCCGCACCGGCGAGGACACCACCACGTTCTCCGAACTCTCCGACGCCGAGAGCCGGGTGGCCGCCCTCGCGGCCTCGGGCTACACCAACCGGGAGATCGCCGCCAAGCTCTACATCACGATCTCCACGGTCGAGCAGCACCTCACCCGGGTCTACCGGAAGATCAACATCAGCCAGCGCCGCGATCTGCCCGCGAGCCTCGATTTCGACGTCGCCCACACCGCCTGATATCCCAGCGATTCCGCACGGCCCCAAGAGGTTGTTTCCATGACGTCTGCGCCCGCGTCTCCCCTGACGATGCTGGTACCGGACTTTCCTTTCTCCTACGACAACTGGCTGACCCATCCGGCCGGTCTGGGCGCGGTGCCGAGCGAACGGCACGGCACCGAAGTCGCGGTCATCGGCGGCGGAATGTCCGGGATGACGGCGGCGTATGAACTCCTGCGCCTGGGACTGCGTCCGGTCGTCTACGAAGCGGAGCAATTGGGCGGCCGGATGCGTTCCACGCCCTTTCCCGGGAATCCGGAATATGTGGCGGAAATGGGCGCCATGCGCTTCCCCGTCTCCGCGACCGCGCTGTTCCACTACATCGGCACGCTCGGACTGGCCACCCGCCCCTTTCCGAACCCCCTCGCGCCGTCCACGCCGAGCACCCTGATCGACCTGAACGGCCGGCGCCGCCAGGCCCGCACCCCGGACGACCTCCCGGTCGTCTACCAGGAGGTCGCCGACGCCTGGGAGAAGGCGCTCCAGGAGCGGGCCGAGCTGTCCACCGTGCGGGACGCCATCCAGCGGCGGGACACCGCCACGCTGAAGGCCGTCTGGGACCGGCTGGTCAGGGAGTTCGACGACCAGTCCTTCTACGGGTTCCTGGCCACCTCCCCCACCTTCCAGTCGTTCCGCCACCGGGAGATCTTCGGCCAGGTCGGCTTCGGCACCGGCGGCTGGGACACCGACTTCCCCAACTCGGTGCTGGAGATCCTGCGCGTCGTCGTCACCGACGCCGACGACCACCAGGTCGGCATCGTCGGCGGCTCCCAGCAGCTGCCGCGCGGCCTGTGGGAGCACTCGCCGGCCGCCTCCGCGCACTGGCCGGGGGGCACCTCGCTGGCGTCGCTGCACGACGGCGGCCGGCCGCGGCCCGCGGTCACCCGGCTGCGGCGGGCCGGGGACGGCATCCGGGTACGGGACGAGAGCGGCGAGGAGCGCGAGTTCCCCGCGGTGGTCTTCAGCCCGCACGTCTGGACCCTGCTGAACCGGATCGACTGCGACCCGGAGCTGCTGCCCACCCCGCTGTGGACGGCGGTCGAGCGCACCCACTACATGGGCGCCTCCAAGCTGTTCGTCCTGGTCGACCGGCCGTTCTGGCGGGACCCCGACCCGGTGACCGGCCAGGACGTGATGAGCATGACGCTCACCGACCGGATGCCGCGCGGGGTCTACCTGTTCGACGACGGGCCCGACCGGCCCGGGGTGATGTGCCTGTCGTACACCTGGAACGACGACTCGCTGAAGGTCGCCACCCTCACGCCCGAGGACCGGCTGGAGCGGCTGCTGAGCCAGCTGGGCGCGATCTACCCGGACGTCGACATCCGCTCGCACATCGTCGGCGGGCCGCTGACCGTCACCTGGGAGACCGAGCCGCGCTTCATGGGCGCGTTCAAGTCCAACCTGCCCGGCCACTACCGCTACCAGCGGCGGCTGTTCACCCAGTTCATGCAAGACGACATGCCCGCCGAGCAGCGCGGCTTCTTCCTGTGCGGGGACGACGTCTCCTGGACCGCCGGGTTCGCGGAGGGCGCGGTGACCACGGCGCTCAATGCGGTGTGGGGGGTGCTCAACCACCTGGGTGGCGCCACCCACCCGGACAACCCGGGCCCGGGCGACCGCTTCCACGACTTCGCCCCCGTGGAGCTTCCGTACGACTAGGGGTATCCCTAGAAGATTCCCTGGAAGAAGTGGGGGCCGGTGCACCGCACCGGCCCCCACTTCTTCTTCACATATGTCTAGCCGCGCGCGATCTCCTCGAGCCGCTTCTTGTCCGGCTTGCCGTTGCGGTTGAGCGGGAAGGCGTCCAGCACCTCGACCCGGTTGGGCTGCTCGTAGACCGGCAGCACGTCGCACAGCCGCTCGCGCCAGTACTTGGCGTCCCGCCGCTCGTCGTCCTCCACGAAGAAGACCAGCTGCACATCGCCGCGGCGGCGCTCGTCGGGGAGCGGCACGATCCGGGTGGAGATGTGGGCGACGGCGGCCTTGCGCTCGACCAGCTCGGGGTAGAGCAGATAGCCGTAGCGGTGCACCGCGAACTTCCGGCCCAGGACGAAGAGGTTGTCGTCCTCGTCCAGGTAGCCGAGGTCGCCGGTGGGGAACCAGCCGGTCGGCATGGCGTCGAGGCCGCCGTCCTCGGCGAGGTGGCCCTCCAGCGCGTCCGGGGTGTCGACTTCGATCTCACCGGCCTGGCCGGGGGCGGCGGGGACGCCGGACTCGTCGATGATGCGCAGCTTGATGCCGTCCATGGCCCGGCCGCAGGAGACCGGGTTCTCCAGGGTGGCGAAGGCGATGTTGCCCAGCTCGGTGCTGCCGTAGCTGTCCAGCAGCGGCAGTCCGAACTCGGCGACGTAGCCGTCGGAGAGCGCGCCGTCCAGCGGAGCCGCACCGGAGCAGAACATGCGGACCTGCTCCAGCTGCGCCCGCAGCGAGGGCTTGCGGCCGACCAGGTTGAGCATGGTGCGGTAGCTGGACGGGGTGGCGTCGAGCACGGTCGCGCCGGTCCGCCCGGCCATCTGCACGGCCCGGTCGAGGCGCTTGTACGGGGCGATCACCAGGGAGCAGCGGGTGAGCCAGGCGATGAGCACCATGGACAGCCCGTACTGGTGGGCGAAGGGCAGCAGCGGGAGCAGGACGTCGTCCTCCCGGTGCCCCACCTGGGCGGCGTTGCGCTCCAGGTTGGTCAGGAACTTGCGGCCGGACTTGACCGCGCCCTTGGGCTCGCCGGTGGAGCCGGACGTCCACATGATGAGGCCGTCCTGCCGGTCGGCCCAGGCGTCGAAGGACAGCTCGCGGGTGCTGAGCGGGCGTCCGGCGGCCGGGGCGATCACCTCGTAGAGGTTGACCACGCGGCCGTCGTCGTGGATCGGGGAGTCGTCGTCGACGAAGGCGATGGCGGCGCCGGTGCGCCCGGCTATCCGGCGGGTCTCGTCCGGGTGCTCCTGCTGGTCGATCAGGACGATGGACGCGCCGACGTGCATGAGCGCGAACAGCACACTGACGTAGGCGGCGGAGTTGCCCGCCTTGAGGATGACGCGGTCGCCCGGGGCGACCCCGTGCTGCTCGCGGATCACATCGGCGACGCGGATCGCGTCCAGCTCGAAGTCGGCCAGCGTCTGCACCGAGTCGAGCGCGTAGATCTTCGCGGTCATCGAACGTACTCTTTCCTTTTCCCTGGGGAGTGCCTGAGGAGTACGGGCAGCCGCGGCCGTGTGGTGCCTAGGCTCCCTTGTCTTCGGCGCCGGTCTCCCACTCGGCGTCGACGGGGACGTGCGAGAGCAGTTGGTCGTGCACCAGGTTCACGACCTCTCTCCGGCTCGAATCGAGGTAGCCGCGGGACCCGGGAAACACCTCGAGGTCGAAACGTCCGCTGGTACGCCGCCGCCAGGCCCGTACGCCGCGCAGCGGGGTCTTGGGGTCGCCCTCGCCGGCGAGGGCGACGATCCGGCAGCCGAGGGCCGGCGGACCCAGGGCCATGCCCCAGTGGGCGGTCCGGCCGGATACGAACAGGGTCAGCAGGGGCGTCCCGGTCTCCCGCTCCAGGCGCTCGGCCACGCGGTACGCGAGGTCGGCCCCGACCCGGTGCCCGAAGAAGGCGATCGGGCGGTCCATCCACTCGCCCAGCGCGCCGAAGATCCGGTCGACCAGCTCCGGGGAGTCGATCAGCCGCTCGCCGTCCTCACCGTCCGCGCCGTCCCCGAAGCCGGTGTGGAGGGGGTACTGGATCGCGAGCACCTCCACGGTGGGCAGCAGGAGTTCGGACAGGGAGAGGTAGTACGCGGTGGAGTGGGCGGACTCCGGGAAGCAGATCAGCCGGAAACTGCTGGGAGTTTCCGTTTGCAATATCCGAATAAGGCCCACATCATCGGGCTTGACCTGGCTCAAGGAGTACATCCCCGCGATTGCACTGAGGGGGCCGGGCACGAGTGCACGGATGGGGCGTGTCGACCATGTTCGATCGAGGCGCTGACTCCGTGAGGTTATGGCCCCGCTGTGGCGGTCACAACCCCTAGTAACCGCTATCCGGTGTACGCGTTATATGCGGGGTACCACGGCATCCATAGGTGGCGCGGGGCACAACTGGGGACCCCCTCATGCCCCCTGACTTCTCCCCCTACCCCCTAACGTACGGGTGGTCTCTGACCTGGAGTCAAGCAGCCGTGTTAGACATGGCGAAAGCATGTTCTCCATAAGCCAATTAAATCGGTGCGACGACAGCGATGAACACAACACGTCCTATTGATTTCGCCGTCGTTGTCGACGGCTTGGTCAAGCAGTACCCAGGCCGTCCCGCCCCGGCGGTGGACGATCTCAGCTTCACCGTCAACCATGGCGAGGTCTTCGGGTTCCTCGGCCCCAACGGGGCGGGCAAGACCACCACGATCGGGATCCTGACCACCCGGGTCGCTCCCAGCGGCGGACGTGCGTTCGTACAGGGCGTCGACGTGGTGGCGAAGCCCGCGGTGGCACGGCAGTCCTTCGCCGTCGTCCCGCAGCGCAACAACCTCGACCGGTCCCTGACCATCCGTCAGAACCTCACCTTCCACGCCGGTTACCACGGACTGTCCCGCGCCGAGCGGAACCGGCTCGCGGACGAGAGCCTGGACTGGGTGGGCCTGGGCGACCACGCCAAGGCCCGGGCGGACCAGGTCTCCGGCGGCCAGGCGCAGCGCGTGATGATCGCGCGGGCCCTGATGCACCGCCCCCGCGTGCTGTTCCTCGACGAACCGGCCACCGGCCTCGACCCGCAGTCGCAGCTGTTCGTGCGCGACCGGGTCGCCGAACTCAAGCTGCGCGGCGTCACCGTGGTCATCACCACGCACGACATGGACGAGGCCGCCAAGCTCTGCGACCGGATCGGGATCGTGGACCACGGCAAGCTGCTCGCGCTCGACACCCCGGACAATCTGACGAGCAGGCTCAGCAACACCGCGCTGTCGGTCACGGTGCAGCCGCCGCACAACGGGCTCGACGCGGTGCTCGGCACGGTGCGCGGCCTGGATGTGGTCGAGCGGGTCGAGGTGATCCAGCAGGACGACAAGGACCTGGTCGAGTCCATCCTCGGCGGCGGGACCGCCGAAGGCAGCGACGGCAGCGCCCGGATGAAGATCTACAGCGATGCCCCGTCCTCGGTGCTCCTCCCCACGTGCCTCAAGGTCCTGACCGACGCCGGCTGTGAGATCAAGGACCTGAGCGTCAGCCAGGCGAGCCTGGAAGACGTCTTCGTCGAGCTGACAGGGAAAGAGCTGCGATGACCACCTCCACACGACCCACGCCCGACGGAGAGGCGAACTCCGGCGGCAAGGCCGCGGGAGAGCCGTCCACCGGCCGCCAGGACGGCGAGCACCACCGGGCCGCCGACCGCCGACCCGGTGCGGGCACGGTGATCGGCGGCACGGTCGTCTCCGAGAAGAGCGGGGACGGGAAGAGCGACATCGGCGACACCCTGACCCTGGCCGTCACGCCGCCCAAGCCGGGCTCCCAGTCCTCCGGCAAGCGCACCGGGCGGCCCACCGGCCCGGCAGGTGCCAACGGTCCCGCAGGCCCCGCGGGTGCCACCGGCCCCGCAGCCGCTTCGAACGCACCGGCACCGGCACCCGCCCAGGCCGCGGCCCCCGCTCCGGCCGGGGCCCTCGCCGTACGGGAGCCCGCCGCCGCCCCGGCTCCCGCG
>NZ_RIBZ01000219.1:0-12329 GCF_003721215.1 Streptomyces botrytidirepellens | reverse complement strand
CCGGGACGCGAGCCCGGCGGGACCGGGCGGGAGCGCGGGCCCGCACAGGGCGAACAGCACGGGCCGGCGCTCGGGAGCGCGCACCGCACAGGCGCGCGACGCACGGCCCGGGACGCGGACCGACGGGAACGGAGCGGAAGGCGCCCCGAACCAGGGCGAGGCGCACGGCCCAGGGCCCTGGCCCCGCGGGGACAGGTCGGGGCGAACGGCACGTCCCAGCGCGCGGGCTCGACGGGAACGGAGCGAAAGCGCGGCCCCGCACAGGGCGAACGGCACGCCCCGGGACACGAGCCCGGTGGGGATGGACGGGAACGCGGGACCGGGCGGGGCACCCGGGATCCGGGCCCGGCGAGGACGAGGCGGAAGCGCACGCCCTAACAGGACGAGCGGCACGGCTGGGCACCCGAGCCCGGCCGGGACGTGGACCCGACGGGAACGGAGCGAAAGCGTGGCCCCGCACAGGGCGAACGGCGCGCCCCGGGACACGAGCCCGGTGGTGGGCGGACGGGAGCGCGCCCCGGACAGGGGCAAGCGGCGCGGCCCGGTCCCGGTCCGGTGGGGTTACGGCTCGAACGGGCGGGCCGGCCAGGGGGCTTCGGCTGGGCGCAGGGCGTCCACGCCGTCGCCCGTCAGGGCCGCGTGGAGGGCCAGGACGCCCACCGCGAGGCAGTTGTTGTGCAGGTCACCGGCCAGGACGGCGCGTACCAGCTCGTCCAGCGGGACCCGGGCCAGCTCCATGTCGGCCTCCTCCTCGGAGACCTCGAACCGCTCCCCGTCGGCCGCCGAGATCTCCCGCGCGAGGAAGACCCGTACGGCCTCGTCGCAGCCGCCGGGCGTGGTGTAGACGTCCGTCAGCACGCGCCAGTCCTCGGCCTTGACGTGCGCCTCCTCGTACAGCTCGCGCTGCGCGGCGCGGAGCGGGTTCTCGCCGGGGATGTCGAGGAGACCGGCCGGGATCTCCCAGAGCCGGTGGCGGACCGGGTGGCGGTACTGGCGCAGCACGATGACGCGGTCGGTGTCGTCGAGGGCCAGGACGGCCACGGAGCCGGGGTGGACCTGGTAGTCGCGCGTGACGGTGGTGCCGTCGGGCATGACGACCTCGTCGGTGCGCACGCTCGTCTTGTTGCCGGTGAACGGCGTGGCGGTGGCGACGGTCCGCCACTCCTCGGGGGTGTCCTGGATGCCCATTGCTCTGTCTCAGCGTCCTTTCCGCATGCGGTTGACCGGGGGCGGCGGGCCGCCCGGAGCGGCCGGCGCCCCCGTCAACCGTATCGGTCAGGCCCCGGCGGCCTTGTCCTGACCAGCGGTCTGTCGCTCGACTGCCGCCTTCACCAGGCCCGCGAAGAGCGGGTGCGGGCGGGTCGGCCGGGAGCGCAGCTCCGGGTGGGCCTGGGTGCCGACGAGGTAGGGGTGGACCTCGCGCGGGAACTCGACGTACTCGACCAGCTTGTTGTCGGGAGAGGTTCCGGAGAAGACCAGTCCGGCCTTCTTCTCCAGCTCACCGCGGTAGGAGTTGTTGACCTCGTAGCGGTGGCGGTGGCGCTCCTCGACGTACGGCTGGTCGTCGTAGACCTCGCGGACGATCGAGCCCTCGGCGAGCTTGGCCGGGTACATGCCCAGCCGCATGGTGCCGCCCATGTCGCCCTCGCCCGCGACGATGTCCAGCTGCTCGGCCATGGTGGAGATCACCGGGTCGGTGGCGGCCGGTTCGAATTCGGTGGAGTTGGCGCCGGAGATGCCCGCCAGGTTCCGCGCGGCCTCGATGACGATGCACTGGAGGCCGAGGCACAGGCCCAGCAGCGGGATCTTGTTCTCACGGGCGTAGGTGATCGCGCCGACCTTGCCGATGACGCCGCGGTCGCCGAAGCCGCCGGGGATGCAGACCGCGTCGCAGTCCTCCAGCTGCTGCCGGGCACCGGCGGCGGTCTTGCAGTCGTCGGACGTGACCCACTTGATCTTCACTCGGGCGTTGTTGGCGAACCCGCCCGCGCGCAGCGCCTCGGTGACGGACAGATAGGCGTCGGGCAGGTCGATGTACTTGCCGACGAGCGCGACCGTGACCTCGTGGTCGGGCTGGTGGACCCGCTTCAGCAGGTCGTCCCACTGGGTCCAGTCCACGTCGCGGAAGGGCAGGTCCAGCTTGCGGACGACATAGGCGTCCAGCCCCTCGGAGTGCAGCACCTTCGGGATGTCGTAGATCGACTTGGCGTCGATGGCGGCGACCACCGCGGCGTCGTCCACGTCGCACATCAGCGAGATCTTGCGCTTGATGGAGGTGGGGACCTCGCGGTCGGCGCGCAGCACGATGGCGTCCGGCTGGATACCGATGTTGCGCAGGGCGGCGACCGAGTGCTGGGTGGGCTTGGTCTTCAGCTCGCCGGACGGGCCGATGTACGGCAGCAGGGAGATGTGCACCACGAAGACGTTGTCCCGGCCGACCTCGTGGCGGACCTGGCGGACGGCCTCCAGGAACGGCAGCGACTCGATGTCGCCGACGGTGCCGCCGACCTCGGTGATGACGACGTCCACGTCGTCGGTGGCCATGCGCCGGATGCGGTGCTTGATCTCGTTGGTGATGTGCGGGATGACCTGCACCGTGTCGCCCAGGTACTCACCGCGCCGCTCCTTGGCGATCACGCTGGAGTAGACCTGGCCGGTGGTCACGTTGGCGGAGCCGTCGAGGTCGACGTCGAGGAACCGCTCGTAGTGGCCGATGTCCAGGTCGGTCTCGGCGCCGTCGTTGGTGACGAACACCTCACCGTGCTGGAACGGGTTCATGGTGCCCGGGTCGACGTTCAGGTACGGGTCGAGCTTCTGCATGGTGACCCGCAGACCCCGCGCCTTGAGCAGCGCACCGAGGCTGGAGGCGGTCAGGCCCTTGCCGAGTGAGGAAGCGACACCCCCGGTGACGAAGAGGTGCTTGGTCGTCATGGGCTTAGCGGCAATGGCCAAAAGGGGGCTCCCGTGGTCGCGTCGTGAGGGTGCGGTCCGGCTGCGGCCCCGCTGTCGCGGGGGTGCCGTCGCTGAGGTTCGGGGGTTTTGTGCCCGCCGCTCCACGGGCTACCAGGGTATCAGTGCCCCGGGGCGGCCGCTGGAGCCCGTCCGCGTGGCACGGCCCGCCGCACCTCCGCCGCACCGTACGCTGTCATGACAACAGAACGCGTATCGTCCGCACCTCGCGTCACCGAACTTTCGCCTCGCGTCACCTCGCGTATCGCGACAGACACCGCCCGTACGCGACCGCTCGACACGCACGGACACCCACCCGTGATCCCGCCACCCGATCGGCGGTCGTGACGCGAGCCACGATATGGACGGGCTCAAGCGGATCACTGTCCTGCGTCGTATCCTGCTCGGACGAAACGCTACGAGCCCCGGCACGGCACCACCAGCTCGCCCCCGGAACAAGAGCTCGTCCAATATTTCCGGAGACCGTAAGCACGCCCGCAGGGGCAATGCGGCCGTTCGAATAGGGGAAGCACGTGGCCGGGCGTATCGAGGACTACGCACTCATCGGGGATATGCAGACCGCCGCCCTCGTCTGCAAGGACGGGACGGTCGACTGGCTGTGCCTGCCGCGTTTCGACTCCCATGCCGTCTTCGCCGGTCTGCTCGGCACCGAGGAGCACGGGTTCTGGCGGCTGGGCCCCGCCCACGCCGGAAGCGAGCCGCCGGTCGCCGACCGCCGCCGCTACCGGGGCGACTCGCTCGTCCTGGAGTCGGAGTGGGACACCCCGCGCGGCACGGTCCGCGTGATCGACTTCATGCCGCCGCGGGACGGCGCCCCGCAGCTGGTGCGGATCGTCGAGGGGGTCAGCGGCCGGGTGCCGGTGCGCTCCAGCCTGCGGATGCGCTTCTCGTACGGCTGGGTCGTGCCGTGGGTGCACAGGGTGGACTCGCGGACGGTCGCCGTCGCCGGTCCCGACTCGGTGTGGCTGGACACCGAGGTCGACACCTTCGGCAAGGACCTCACCACCTACTCCGACTTCACGGTCGCCCCCGGCGAGCGGATCGCCTTCACCATCAGCTGGCAGCCCTCGCACAAGGAGCCGCCCGCCCTGCCCGAGCCTGAGGGCGCGCTGGAGGCGACCGAGGCGTTCTGGCGGGAGTGGGTCGAGCACTGCACGTACCACGGCCCCTACCGGGACGCGGTCGTCCGCTCGCTGATCACCCTCAAGGCGCTCACCTACGCCCCCACCGGGGGCATCGTCGCGGCGCCCACCACCTCGCTGCCCGAGGACATCGGCGGCGTACGGAACTGGGACTACCGCTTCACCTGGCTGCGGGACGCCGCGATCACCCTGTCCTCCCTGCTGCGCACCGGCTACCGCGAGGAGGCGCGCGCCTGGCGCGAATGGCTGCTGCGCGCGGTCGCGGGCGACCCGGAGAACCTCCAGATCATGTACGGCATCGCGGGTGAGCGCGAGCTGTCCGAGGCCGAGCTGACCTGGCTCCCCGGCTACGAGAACTCCCAGCCGGTCCGGGTCGGCAACGGCGCGGCGGGCCAGCTCCAGCTGGACGTCTACGGCGAGGTCACCGAGGCGCTGCACCTGGCCCATATGACGGGCCTGGCGCGCAACGACTACGCGAGCGTGCTCCAGCTCAAGCTGATCCGCTACCTGGAGGAGCACTGGGACGAGCCCGACGAGGGCATCTGGGAGGTGCGCGGCCCGCGCCGGCACTTCGTGCACTCCAAGGTGATGGCCTGGGTCGCCGTGGACCGCACCGTCAAGCTCATCGAATCGGGCGACGTGGACGGCCCGTTGGACCGCTGGCGGGATCTGCGCGACGAGATCCACCGGGACGTGTGCGAGAAGGGCTACGACGCCGAGCGCAACACCTTCACCCAGTCCTACGGCTCCAAGGAGCTGGACGCCTCGCTGCTGCTCATCCCGCAGATGGGCTTCCTGCCGCCGGACGACAAGCGGGTCATCGGCACCATCGAGGCGATCCAGCGCGAGCTGTCCACCTCCGACGGCTTCGTGATGCGCTACCCGACCGCGGGCGAGGACGCGGGCGTGGACGGCCTGGAGGGCGACGAAGGCGCCTTCCTCGCCTGCTCGTTCTGGCTCGCCGACGACCTGGCGATGATCGGCCGGGTGGACGAGGCCCGCAGGCTCTTCGAGAAGCTGCTCGCCCTCCGCAACGACCTGGGCCTGCTGGCCGAGGAGTGGGACGCGCACCTCCAGCGCCAGGTGGGCAACTTCCCCCAGGCGTTCAGCCACGTCCCGCTGATCGACACCGCCCTCCGCCTGACCGCCTCCGGCGCGTACGGCGGCTGACGCCACCGGCCGTACACGCCGACCCCACCGCCCGTCACGATGGCAAGCGTTGTGACGAGTGTGTGACGGCACCGGCGTTGTTTTGGCTTGATGCGGTCATGATGATGGCCGTATGTCTGAGTACGGGGGCGCGGCGGGCATGCCGCCGCGGAACAGCGCACGGGAGAATTCCGAAGCCGAGGCGCGAAGACGCGCGTTCGCGGAGCTGCTGGGTGAGTTCCGGCGTACGGCGGTGCTGGTGCCGCTGGGCGAGGAGCCCGGCCCGGACGGCGAGCGGGGGCTGCTGACCGCCGACTGGGGCGGCATCCGCTTCATCCTCGCGTTCTCGAACGAGCAGGCCCTGGCCCGTTACGCCCGGGCCCGCGACGCCTACCGCCGCGAGTGGGCGTATCAAACGGTCCTGGGCGCCCGGCTCCTCGACGTGGCGGTCCCGGCCGCCGGGGTGCCCTGCGGGGTCGCGCTGGACTGCGCGGACGGCGTGGACGGCATGGTCTTCCCGCCCGTGCGCGGCCTCGTGCCCGAAGCGGCGGCCGTCGACCGTGACGAGGACGAGGGGGATGCCGCATGACCGCCGCGGGTGACAAGGACCTCAAGACCGACGGCCTGGGCCTGATCGCCAAGGGGCTGACCGAGGCCCTGGCCGAGCTGAAGGAACTGGGCATGGTGGGCATGGCCGGGGCCGGTCGCGGCTTCGGGGACATCGCCCTGTCCGGCCTGGAGCTGGGCCACGAGGGGCTGACGGGTCAGTTCACCTCGTTCTGCGAGCGCTGGGAGTGGGGGGTGCGGTCGCTGATCAACGAGGGCAACGCGCTGGCCCGGAAGACCGGCCTGGCCGCGGGCACGTACTACGAGACGGAACAGTACGTCGAGGGCACCTTCAAGGTCGTCACCAACGCGGCCATCGGTAATCCGTACGCCTCCGAGGAGGAGGTCACCCAGCAGGGCTGGGGCGACATCGCCACCTCCGGAGCCTTCGGCGGCGCGGACTACAGCAAGGAGTCCTTCGACCAGGCCATGGCCAACAGCGCGCAGGGCTGGAAGGACGCCGGCCGGGACGTGATGACCTCCCACACGGTCGGACCGGTGGGCCTGAACCCCGAGAACCTGCACGGTGCGCTCGGGGTCTCCGACGCCGAGTACGACCGGATGCTCGACGACACCTTCGGCCCCTCCCCCGAGGCCCGCGCCCGGGCCGCCGGACAGCAGCAGGCGAACGAGGGCGGTGAGGGCTGATGGGCCTCTTCGGAGACATCGGCGACGGCCTCAAGAGCGGGGTCAACAAGGGCCTGAGCATCGGTGAGGACCTCATCGACGAGGGCAAGAAGCAGCTCGGCGAGGGCATCGACTACGCCACCGACAGGGTCGGCGACGGGCTCGACTACGTCGGGCTGGAGGGCGCGGCGGACGCCGTGGAGGACTGGGGCGACGAGGTCGCCTCCGACCTGGGCGCCACCCCCGGCGAACAGCAGCTCGGCGAGACCGAGGAGGCAGGCGAACTCGTCCACGGCAACCCCGGCAAGATCCGGGAGAGCGCCAAGCACCTCAAGGACTTCCACACCGCCTTCGACAAGGTCGTCCAGGGCATGCGGAAGGTCGACTCGGGCGGCTGGAAGGGCGAGGGCGGCGAGGGCTTCCGCGAGGAGTTCGGCCTCCACCCCACCAAGTGGGCGCAGGCGGCGGAGGCGTGCGAGACGGCCGGCGGCGCCCTGGACGCGTACGCCGACACCGTCGCCTGGGCCCAGGGGCAGGCGCAGGACGCCATCGACCTGTACAAGAAGGGCAGGAAGTCCTCGGAAGACGCCGTGAAGGCGTACAACGAGAAGGCCGACGCGTACAACGCCAAACTCAAGGCGAACGAGGACCCGGGCCCGAAGCCCGCCCCCTTCCAGGACCCCGGCAAGGCCGACGTCGCGTCCGCCCGCAGCAAGCTCGCCGAGGCCCGCAAGCAGCGCAACAGCGCGGCCTCCGACGCCCAGAAGAAGGTCGAGTCCGCGCTCGCCCACGCCCCGGCCGAGCCCCCGCCGCTGGACCGCCTGGGCAACAACCTGGTCGACGGCTACGAGGCCGCGAACATGGAGCTCACCCATGTCGTCGGCGGCGCCCTCAAGGGCACCGCGGGGCTGCTCAACTTCGCCCGCGGCCTCAACCCCACCGATCCGTACAACCTCACCCACCCCGCCGCGTACATGCAGAACGTCTCCACGACGCTCTCCGGCCTCGTCTCCACCGCCGCCCACCCCGAACGCATCGTCACCGCCGCCGTCGACGGCTTCAAGAAGGACCCGTCCGAGTTCGTGGGCCGCCTCATCCCCGAACTCATCGGCACCAAGGGCGCGGGACTCGCCCGCGGCGGACTGCGCCTCGGGCTCAAGGAGGGCGCCGAGAGCGCGGCGCGCACGACGCTCCGCGATGCCGAACGCGGCGCGGGGACCCACGGGCCGAACCAGGTCGCCCGCGAGCAGCACGCGGTGGAGAGCAACGGTTCCGACCCGATCGACATGGCGACGGGCCGGATGTACCTGCCGCAGACCGACATCTCGCTGCCCGGCACGCTGCCCCTGGTCTTCACCCGCCGCGTCGAGTCCGGCTACCGGCTGGGCCGGTGGTTCGGGCCGTCCTGGGCCTCCACCGTCGACCAGCGGCTGGAGATCGACGCCGAGGGCGTCCTCTTCGTCACCGAGGACGGCCTGCTGCTCAACTACCCCCACCCCGCCCCCGGCGTCGCCGTCCTGCCGAGCCACGGCCCGCGCCGGCCGCTCGACCGCACCGACGGCGGCTACGTCGTCACCGACCCGGGCACGGGCCGCGTATGGCACTTCGCCGACCGGGGCGAACAGCTCGCCGTCCTGGAGCAGATCGACGACCGCAACGGCAACTGGCTCACCTTCGAGTACGACCGGGACGGCGCCCCCACCGCGATCGTCTCCAGCGGCGGTCACCACCTCACCCTCACCACCGACCGGGGCCGGATCACGGCGCTCCATCTGGCGGGCGCGGCACCGGACGGCACCGACCAGGAGGTGAAGCGGTACGGCTACGGCGAGACCGGCCACCTCACCGAGGTGGTCAACTCCTCGGGCCGGGCCCTCCGGTTCGGCTACGACGACCGGGGCCGCGTCACCTCCTGGACCGACACCAACGGGCGCTCGTACAGCTACGCCTACGACGACCGGGACCGCTGCGTCGCGGAGGGCGGCGGCGCGGGCCACATGACGCTCCGCCTGACGTACGACACCGTCGACGAGGCGACCGGCCACCGGGTCACCGAGACCACCACCGGTACGGGCCACACCCGCCGCTTCCTCGTCAACGCCGCCCACCAGGTGGTCGCCGAGACCGATCCCCTCGGCCACACCACCCACTACACCTGGGACCGCCACAACCGCCTGCTCACCCGGACCGATCCGCTCGGCCACACCACCGCCTACCGCTACGACGAGAGCGGCAACGCGGTGGCCGTCACCCGGCCCGACGGCCGCGAGACCACGATCCGCCACAGCGATCTGGGCCTGCCCGTCCAAGTCAAGGGGCCCGACGGCACCACCGTCCGCCACGGCTACGACGAGCGCGGCAACCGCACCTCGTCCACCGATCCGGCCGGACGGACCACCCGCTTCGCCTACGACGAGGCGGGCCGTCTCACCGCGGTCACCGATCCGCTGGGCCACACGACCACGGTGCGCTGCGACCGCGCCGGGCTCCCCGTCGAGGTCACCGACCCGCTCGGCGCGACCACCCGCTACACGCGCGACGCCTTCGGCCGCCTCATCACCGTCACCGACCCGACCGGCGCCACCACCCGGCTGGAGTGGACCGTCGAGGGCAGGCTCGCCCGCCGCGTCCACCCCGACGGCGCCACCGAGACCTGGACCTGGGACGGCGAGGGCAACTGCACCAGCCACACCGACCGGATCGGCGGCGTCACCCGCTTCGAGTACTCCGACTTCGACCTGCTCACCGCCCGCACCACCCCCGACGGCGCGCGCTACCGGTTCCTCCACGACGAGGAACTACGCCTCACCCAGGTCACCAACCCACAGGGCCTGACGTGGCGTTACGACTACGACCCGGCGGGGCGCCTGACCTCCGAGACGGACTTCGACGACCGCACCCTCACCTACCGGCACGACCCGGCGGGCCGTGTCACCTCCCGCACCGACGCGCTGGGGCAGACGACCGCGTACGACCGCAACGCGCTCGGCCAGATCACCCGCAAGGACGCCGACGGCCGGATCACCACCTACGCCTACGACCTCACCGACCAGCTCGCCGAGGCCACCAGCCCCGACGGCATCACCCTCACCCTGCTCCGCGACCGCCACGGCAGGCTGCGCTCGGAGACCGTCGACGGCCGCGTCCTCACGTACCGCTACGACGAGCTGGGCCGCCGCACCGGCCGCACCACACCGACCGGCGCGACCACCACCTGGAGCTACGACGCCGCCGGGTACTGCACCGGCATGACCGCCTCCGGCCGCGCCCTGGACTTCACCTACGACGCCGCGGGCCGCGAGCTGACCCGCCGCGTCGGCGGCGGCCTCACTCTCAGCCACACCTTCGACCCGCTCGGGCGCCTCACCGCCCAGACCGTCACCGGCCCGTCCGGCGACCGCGTCCGGCACCGCGGCTACACCTACCGCGCCGACGGCAACCTCACCGCCGTGGACGACCCCCTCCACGGGCCGCGGCACCTCGACCTCGACGTGACCGGCCGGGTCACCGCCGTCCACGCGGCCGGATGGACCGAGACCTACGCCTACGACGAGGCGGGCAACCAGACCGCCGCTTCCTGGCCCGCGGGCCACCCCGGTCACGAGGCCACCGGCGAGCGCCGTTACGAGGGCACGCGCATCACCCGTGCGGGCGGGGCCCGCTACGAGCACGACGGGCTCGGCCGCATCACCCTGCGGCAGAAGACCCGGCTGTCCCGCAAGCCCGATACCTGGCGCTACGCCTGGGACGCCGAGGACCGCCTCACCTCCGTCACCACCCCCGACGGCACCCGCTGGCGCTACCTGNCCGTCACCACCCCCGACGGCACCCGCTGGCGCTACCTGTACGACCCGCTGGGCCGCCGCACCGCCAAGCTCCGCCTCGCCGACGACGGCACCACGGTCGCCGAACGGGTCGACTTCACCTGGGACGGCACCACGCTGTGCGAGCAGACCACCACGGCGCGGCGGCTGCCGCACCCGGTCACCCTCACTTGGGACCACCAGGACCTGCGGCCCATCGCCCAGACCGAACGCATCCTCGGAGGCTCCCCGCTCGACGGCGCCCAGCTCGACGGCTCCCAGGAAGAGATCGACTCCCGCTTCTTCGCCATCGTCACCGACCTCGTCGGCACCCCCACCGAGCTGGTCGACGAGCACGGCGACGTCGCCTGGCACACCCGCGCCACCCTCTGGGGCGCCACCGCCTGGGCCGCGGCGAGCACCGCGTACACCCCGCTGCGCTTCCCGGGCCAGTACGCCGACCCCGAAACCGGCCTCCATTACAACTACTTCCGCCACTACGATCCCGAAACGGCCCGCTATCTCACCCCGGACCCGCTCGGACTCACCCCCGCGCCGAATCCGTCCACCTATGTGGCCAACCCGCTCGCCTGGACGGACCACTTGGGGCTGGCGCCGGATTACATCCCGATTTACCGCACCCCGAAGGGGGCCCATGCGGAATACGAGCTGGCGCACGGCCCGAATCCGGCCAACCACCAGCCCGGCGTGGACATCGGCGGAGGCATCATCTCCGACGGGAAGATCTACTTCGGCGAACGGGCGGTTGCCGCGGAGTATGCTGGACCGACGGGAGTGAACTTCGCCAAGGGCATGGTCAAATACGACATGCATCCCTCGTTCCTGGAAGAGTTCGGTCAGCACGCCAAGATTCACGATTACAACGGCCCCAATGGGGCGGCGCGCCTGGAATTCGAGATCCCGGTGGAGAAGCTCGACAGGTTCAATGAGCTGACCCAAGGGCGCAGTTGGGTATCTATTTTCGGAGGACCGAAGTGACATTTCGCAATCACCAGGAGCTGGATGTGACGGTGGTCGCGGTGGCTCCCGTGGGCGCGAAGGTCGAAGTGCACGAGGGGGGCGGCGCCACCGGGTTCATCGACCAGGTGAAGCACCCCTCCTGGTGGGACGAGAGCGTCGCACCGGCCCGGGTCGGCGACCAGATGCACGTCGTCGTCCTGGATGCCTCCCGCGAACCGCCCCGGTTCAGCGCGCTGGAGCGGGACATCGACATCGCGCGGCGGCTGCGGGGCGCCGGGCAGTGAGGGGCTCGCGGGCACAGCCCGGGCACCTCTGAGCGCAATCGACAAAGCCGGAACCGGATGGACACACAAGGAACGATCACCGTGGCGCGGGCGCTGGACCTGCCCGCCTTGCGCCGTGGGCTCCCCGAGGTGGTGACCGGGGGCGAGCTGCTGGACCGGCCGGTGCGCTGGGTGCACGCGGGTGAGGCGCCGAACATCGCCGCCCTGCTCAAGGGCGGCGAGCTGCTGCTGACCACCGGTCTCGGCGTCGGCCCCCGCCCCGCCGAGCAGCGCGCCTTCGTCCGGCGGCTGGCCGAGCGGGGGATCGCGGCGCTGGTGGTGGAGCTGGGGCCGCGGTTCCGTACGCTCCCGGTGGCCGTGGTCGACGCGGCGCGCTCGTGCGGGCTGCCGCTGGTGCAGCTGCATCGCGAGGTGCCGTTCGTGGCAGTCACCGAGGAGATCCACACCGAGATCGTCAACGAGCACTACGCCCTGCTCCAGCAGGCCGACGTCGTGCACCGCCAGGGCACCGAGGTGCTGCTGCGAGGCGGCGGGGTGCCGGAGATCCTGCGGAACTTCGCGGAGTTCGCGGGCAATCCGGTGTTCCTGGAGACCCCCGACGGCCGGCTGCTGTACGCGGCCGGGCCCGCGGGCGTACGCCCCGGCGCCACCGATCCGCTCCAGGCGTGGGAGGGGCTGCGGGCCCGCCGCGCGGACGGGCCGGACCGGCGGCCGTCCGAGCCGACGGCGGGCAGTGTACTGGCCGACGTGCCGGGCGGCGGGCAGGG
>NZ_RIBZ01000216.1:0-7363 GCF_003721215.1 Streptomyces botrytidirepellens | reverse complement strand
CAGCGGTGACAGGCCCGCCGCGCGCATCGCCCGCCTGCGCCCGGGCCCGCTCCGGCCCACGGCTGCGTACGGTCGACACCCACCGCAGGCCCCCGGAACCGCACCGCGCGCCGACCGGCGGCCGGGGCGGCTGGTCAGCCCATGGGGACTCCGGCCTCCAGGTACAGGGGGCGGCCCTGTTCGCGGGCGCGGAGGGCCCAGCGGAGGCGGCTGAGGCGGACCGGGGGGAGCAAGTCGGCGGCCTCGGTCTCGGTGACGAAGCGCCAGCCGCGCAGTTCGGCGCCGGGCAGCAGCACCTCCTGGGCCTCCCCGGCTGTGAGTCGGCCGCCGTCGAACAGCAGCCGCAGGCCCCCGTAGCCGGGCGGCTGGGGGCGTTCCCAGTCGGCGACCAGCAGCCGCAGCGGCTCGTCCAGCCGTACGCCGAGCTCCTCGGCCACCTCGCGGCGCCCGGCGTACATCGGCGGCTCGCCGCGCTCGACGACGCCGCCGGGGAACTCCCAGCCGGGCTTGTACGTGGGGTCGACCAGCAGTACCCGGTCGGCCTCGTCGAAGAGCAGGACCCCGGCCGCCAGGGTTTCGGCCGTCGGCTCCGGCGTCTGCACGATGTCGCAGTTCCCGGCGCCGTCGCGGACGGCGTCGGCGATGTGCTGGGCGGTCTGGCGCGGGGTGAGCCCGGTGGTGTCGACCACATGGGCGTCGGTGGTCAGCCAGTTCAGGGCCGCGCGGTAGGGCGCGAGGTGGTCCAGGCACCAGCGGCGTACGGACTCGCTGGCGTCCGCGTCGCCGGGTATCTCCTCGCGCTCGGCTATGCGTCGGCGAAGGATCGTTTCATCGGTGTGCAGCAGGACGTGCCGCACAGGGATCCGCCGGGCGGCGAAGCCGCCGAAGATCTCGTCCCGGTACTCCTGCTTGAGGACCGTCATCGGGACCACGAGCGGGCCGCCGACCTCCGCGATCAGCGCGGCGCCGGTGTCCACGACCAGCCGCCGCCAGGACGGCAGGTCCTGGTAGTCGGAGACCTGCTCCAGACGCTTGCGCGGCAGCATCATGCGCAGACCGTTGCCGACCAGTTCCGGGTCGTAGAACGTGCTGCCGGGCATGAAGTCCACCAACTCACGGGCCGCGGTGGTTTTCCCCGCGCCGAACGCACCGTTCAGCCAGACGATCACATTTCCCCCTAATCCATCGCCTCCTGACAGTTGCCCGCATCACCCTGCCACGGAAACGCCCGAATACGACTGAGTCACGGATCGCGCCCCCGCGAAGCCACCGCAGACGCCCCCGCGAAGCCCCCTGCGGATCCCTCCGCGGAGCCCCGCGGCACGGGGCCGCCGGGGCGCCGCGGAGCCGTCAGCCCTTGTTGGCGCCCAGCGTGAGCCCGGCGATGAAGTGGCGCTGGAGCAGCAGGAAGACGAGCACCGTGGGCAGCGCCACCAGCACCGAGCCCGCCGCGAGCAGGTTGTAGTCGGTGAAGAACTGCCCGCGCAGGTTGTTGAGCGCGGAGGTGACGGGAAGCTTGTCGCCGTCGGAGATGAAGACGAGCGCCCACAGGAAGTCGTTGTACATCCAGGTGAATTGCAGCGTGGCGAGCGCGGCCAGGGCCGGTCGGCACAGCGGCAGCGTGATGCGCCAGTACCGCGTCCACACGCCCGCGCCGTCCACCACCGCCGCCTCGATGATCTCGATCGGCAGGGTGCGCATGAAATTCGCGAGCACGAAGACGCAGAAGCCGACCTGGAACGCGACCTGGACGGCGATCACGGCCCAGTAGGAGTCGTACATCGTCATCGAGTCCGACATCCAGTAGGGCAGTTCTATCTTGGTGAACAGGACGTACAGCGGCGTGACGATGACCTGCTGCGGCAGCAGGTTCCCCGCCGTGAACACCATCAGCAGGACGAGCCCGCCCCGCATGTTCAGCCGGGTGACGGAGAAGGCCACGAAGGACGCGAGGAACAGCGTCAGCAGCACTCCGGGGACCGCGATGAGGATCGAGTTGAGGAAATACTTGCCCATCCCGGAGTCGGTGAACGCCTGCTTGTAGTAGTCGAACGACAGGTGGCGCGGCAGCGAGAAATAGCCGTATTCGGCGGTCTCCTCGTACGGCCGCAGCGAGGCGTAGACGGCGAGCAGCAGCGGGGCGAGAAAGGCCAGCGAGACGGTCATCAGGAACGCGTGCAGACCGAGCCGCCCGGGGCGGACCCGGCGCCGCCCCGGTCCGCTCACCGGGCCTGTGGCCGGTACGGGGGCCGGGCGGATGTCGGTGATCATCCCCTCTTCTCCCCTCGCAGCTCCTGGACCAGATAGGTCACGATGAATCCCAGCGACACGGTGAGCAGGACGACGGCGATGGCGGAGCCGAATCCGATCCGGCTGGCCTCACCGATGATGTTGTCCGTGACCAGCACGGAGAGCAGTTCCAGCCCGTTGCGGCCGTGGTTGATGGCGTAGACGATGTCGAACGCGCGCAGCGCCTCGATGACCGTGATGACGCCGACGATCACATTGACCGGCCGCAGCGTGGGCAGGACGACCCGGAAGAAGCTCTGGGTCTCGCTCGCACCGTCGATCGCGGCGGCCTCCTTGAGCGAGGGATCGACGGATTTCAGCCCCGCCAGATAGAGGATCATCACATACCCGGTGTGCCGCCAGGCGGCCGCGAGCAGCACCATCCAGATATTGAGGTCGGGATCGCCGATCCAGTCCACCGGATGGCTTTTGTCGCCGAGAATCGCGTTCAGCGCGCCCTGGTCGCGGGAGAAGATCAGCTGGGCGATGAAGCCGACGATGGCGAGCGAAAGCACCACCGGCATGTAAAGGGTGGACTGGTAGAAGCGGCTGAACCGGACGCCCTTGTCGAGAAGGACGGCCAGCAGCAGTCCGAAGGGCGTGGCGACCAAGCCGAGGAAGGCCACCCACAGCAGATTGTTGCGGACGGCGGGCCAGAACGGCGGATAGTCGGTGAACAGGTTTCGGTAGTTGTCGAAGCCGACCCAGTGGAGGTCGCCGATCCCGTCCCAGCTGGTGAAGGACAGACCGATGGAGGCGAGGGTCGGGCCCCAGACCAGGGCCAGGTCGAGCAGGACGGGTATGCCCAGCAGCACGCCGATGACGGCGAGGTCGCGGGAGGCGAACCTCCGCGGTCCCCGCCGTTTGGCACGCCGCGCGGTGGTGAGCGGCACGGCGCGATTCTCCTAGCTGTCGGCGAATATGGTCTTCTTCTGGGACTCGATGTCCTTGGTCAGGGTGTCGATGTCGTTCGGTTTGTTGATGAATTGCTGGATCGCCCGGATCATCACCTGCGACGCGAAGTCGGGGCGGGTGTCGCGGTCCATGAACTGCGATATCTGCTTCGCGCCGGAGACGAGCGCGACGGCCTTCTTCTGGAGCGCGTTGTAGCCGGAAGTGGCCGCCTCGTCGTTGCACGCGATGTTGTTGGGGTCCCGCTTGAGATAGATCTCCTCGGCGGCGGGGGTGGCGAGGTACTTCAGCAGTTCCTTGCCCTCCTTCTGCCGCTTGGACTTCTTCGCCAGCAGGAATCCGTCGATCGGCGCCTCGACGGCGTCCTGGCCGTAGGCGGAGTCGATTTCGGGGAAGGGGAAGAAGTCCAGGTCATCGCGGTCGGCGGCGGAGAACTGCTGCCCGGGGTGGGGCAGCCCGAAGACCGCCATGCCGGACTTCTTCTGCGCCAGGCTCTGCGCGGCCTCCTGCCAGGTGCGCCCGTTGGCGCCCTGCTGGTGGTACGGCATGAGGCCGCGCCACAGGTCGAAGACGTGCTTGACCCGGGGATCGGTCCAAGACTCCTTGCCGCCCATCAGCGAGATGTGGAAGTCGTAGCCGTTGGCCCGCATATTGAGATAGTCGAAGGTCCCCATGGCGGGCCAGCCGTCCTTGTCGCCGAAGGCGATGGCGTCGAGGCCGTCCTTGTCCATCCGCTTGGCGAGCGCCCGGAACGCGTCGAAGGTCTTGGGGATCTCGTAGCCGTGCTGCTCGAAGACGCTCTTCCGGTAGAAGACCGCCCACGGGTAGTAGTAATACGGCACGAAGTACTGTTTGCCGTCCTTGCCGGTGGACTGCTTCTTGAGCGCGTCGGAGAAGCCGCTGAAGCCCTTCCAGAGATCGCCGATCTCGGCGAGCTGCCCCTGCTCGGCGAAGAACTGCATGCGGTATCCGGCGAACCACATGAAGACGTCGTCCGGGGTGCCCTTCAGATAGCGGTTGATGCCCTCCTGGAAGGCCTCATGGTTGACGGTGTTGACCTTGACCTTCTTGTCCGACTTCTTCTCGTACGCCGCGAACACCTCGGCGAACGCCTTGCGGGGCACGGCGTCCGAGGCGTTGGAGCCCATCTTCACCTCGTTGCCCGGACCACCACAGGCGGTGAGGAGCGCCGGGAGGGTGACCGCCCCGGCCCCGACCGCGGTACCCCGGAGCAGCGTACGGCGGGAGATCCGATGTCCTGACGATGACTGCGCCATGTGCCCTCCACAGAGGATCAATCAAACACAACCGAACGCGGGTGGCTGGATCACATCGGGCAAGAGGCGGCATAGTCAAGGGTTTGGACGAGATATCGAACAACTGTTACCGCATCTCTTCCAACAGACTCCAACACGGCCTACCGTAAACGCTCGCATGTGACGCGTCGGCGACGCTGCGTCACCCCGTTGAGAACGGAGGACCCGCATCATGCGCCACCGCTCTTTACGTACCGCGAGACACAGAATCATCGGAGGACTGACCGCCACACTGCTCGGCACGGCCGGTCTCACCCTCCCCGCCGCCGCCCAGCCGGCCGCGGCCCAGCCGACCCCGGCCAAACCGGCGGCCGCCCAACCAGCTGCCGCCAAGGACGGGCTCGCGCTCACCCCGCCGATGGGCTTCAACAACTGGAACTCCACGCACTGCCGCGCGGACTTCAACGAGGCGATGGTCAAGGGCATCGCCGACATCTTCGTCAGCAAGGGGCTCAAGGACGCCGGATACACCTACGTCAACCTCGACGACTGCTGGGCGCTGCCGCAGCGCGACGCGAACGGCAAGCTCGTCCCCGACCCGGTGCGCTTCCCCAACGGCATCAAGGCCGTCGCCGACTACGTCCACTCCAAGGGCCTCAAGATCGGCATCTACACCAGCGCGGGCACCAAGACCTGCAACACCGCGGGCTTCCCCGGGGCGCTGGGCCATGAAAGGTCGGACGCCCAGCAGTTCGCCGACTGGGGAATCGACTACCTCAAGTACGACAACTGCAATAACCAGGGCGTAGACGCCAAGCAGCGCTACCGCACCATGCGGGACGCTTTGAAGGCCGCCTCCGAGACCACCGGGCGCCCGATCGTCTACAGCATCTGCGAGTGGGGGCAGAACAAGCCGTGGGAATGGGCGGCGGATGTCGGCCAACTCTGGCGCACCACCGGTGACATCAGCGACAGCTGGGGCAGCATGCTGTCGATCGCCAAGAAGAACCTCCCGCTCGCCCCGTACGCCGGGCCCGGCCACTGGAACGACCCCGACATGCTGGAGGTCGGCAACGGCGGCATGACGGACACCGAGTACCGCAGCCACTTCTCGCTGTGGTCGATCATGGCCGCGCCGCTGCTGATCGGCACCGATCTGCGCAAGGCCGACGCCAAGACGTTCGAGATCCTGGGCAACCGCGAGGTCATCGCCGTCGACCAGGACCCGCTGGGCAAACAGGGCACCGTGCTCTCCTCCGAGGCCGGACGCTGGGTGATCGCCAAGGAGATGGCGGACGGCAGCCGCGCCGTCGCCCTCTTCAACGAGACCGAGCGGCCGCAGCGCATCGCCACCACCGCGGCCCGCCTCGGCCTGCCGCAGGCCGACGGATACCGGCTGCGCGATCTGTGGCGGAACCAGGACCAGAACACCGCGGGCTCCGTCGCGGCCACCGTCCCGGCCCATGGCACGGTGCTCTACCGGGTCTCCGCGGACCGGCGCTGGGCCTCGTACCCGCCCGCCGCCGAACTCGGCGCCGACGCCGACCCGTTCACCGAGGCGGGAGCCACCGCACCGGTCGAGACGGCGCTCCGCAACCTCGGCGGCACCGCCGCCCACCAGGCCCGGGTCACGCTCACCGGGCCCGACGGCTGGCGCATCAGGACCAGCTCACCGACCCGGACCGCCACCCTGCCCATCGGCAGCAGGCTCGCCACCCGCTGGCAGGTCACCGCTCCGAAGGACGTCAAGCCCGGGGCGTACGAGCTGACCGTACGTGCCGCCTACCGCTCGGCGCGCGGCCACAAGGTCGGCACCGAACTGCCCGTGCCGGTCAACGTGGTGGTCGCGCCGCCCTCCGGTGCCACGTACGCGAGCGATCTGCCGTGGCTGAGCGCGGCCAACGGCTGGGGCCCGGCCGAGAAGGACACCAGCGTCGGCGAGAACGCGGCGGGCGACGGTCATCCGATCACCCTCGACGGCACCGTCCACGCCAAGGGCCTGGGCGTGCACGCGCCCAGTGAGGTCACGTACTACACCGGCGGCCACTGCACCGCGTTCACCGCGAAGGTCGGCGTGGACGACGAGGAGGGCACCGCCGGAACGGTCGCCTTCGAGGTGTGGGCGGACGACACCAAGGTGCTGTCGACCGGAACGCTGACCAACGCCGATCCGGCCAAGGCCATCAGCGCCGCCGTCGACGGCGCGACGACGGTCCGGCTCGTCGTCACCGACGGCGGGGACGACGTCACCAGCGACCACGGGGACTGGGCGGACGCGGCGTTCAGCTGCTGACGTCCCGCCCCGGCGACCGGCCCGCTCCCCGCCGCCGTCTCAGCAGACCGGCAGCCCGGGGAGGGGCTGGTCGTTGTCGCCGCCCCGGACGTACACATCGCTGACGTACACGTCCTTGTTGCCGTTGTCGTCGTCCGTCTTCGCCCACCAGACGTTCGTCCACTTGCCGTACCGCTCGGGGCGGTTCAGGTTCTCCTGGCAGTAGAAGTAGTTGACGCCCTGCTTCAGGGCGCCGACCGGCTCGCCGCCGTGGGTGTACGAGGTGGCGTCGCGCCACACCACGCAGTTGTACTTGCCGCCGCCGATGTCGCTGCACGCCGGGGCGGTGCCGGGGCTGGAGGTCGGGGAGGCCGCGCCGGTGGCCTTCCTGGTCTCCCCCTTGCCGTCGTCCCCCTTGCCGTCGTCCCCGCCGCCCTTGCTGCCCTCCGCACCGCTCGGTACGCGCGAGGCCGGTGGGGACGCCGCCCCGCTCGCCCGCGGGCTGCTCGCACCCGCCTCGCCCGTCGCCTCGCGGTCCCCTCCGCCGGGCGCCGGCGACCCGGATCCCGTCGGCCCCGGCGACCGGCTCGCCGTCATGCGGTCGCCCTCGCCACCGAGCAGCGCGTACGTCACC
>NZ_RIBZ01000218.1:0-4533 GCF_003721215.1 Streptomyces botrytidirepellens | reverse complement strand
TCGCCGTCGCGGGCGAGCAGGCCCCAGGCGCCCGCCGCGCCGCCCGCGGCGAGCACGCCGCCGCCGAGGGCGAGCAGCCTGCGGCGGGTGACGCGGGGCCGTCGTGACGGGGACGTCAGGGTGGTGAAGTCCTCCTCCGGTGCGGGCAGTCGAGCGGGCTGGACCTCCCATACGGCCGCGCTGCGCTGAGCGATGTCGGCGAGCACCGCGTCCGGAAGGTGATCCACGATGTCGCCGATGCTGTCGGGGGCTCCGTCGCGGAGGAGCGCGCCGAGTTCCGCCGTACCGGGGCGCTGCGCCGGGTCCTTGGCCAGGCATCGCTCCAGTGCCGGGCGCAGTCCGTCCGGTACGCCGGTCAGGTCCGGCTCCGCATACCGCACCCGATAGAGCAGGTCCGCGGGCTGTCCGGAACCGAAGGGCGGACGGCCCGTCGCCGCGAAGACCAGCACCCCGGCGAGGGCGAAGACGTCGCCCGCCGGTGTGTGTTCGCCGCCGACCGCCTGCTCGGGCGACATATAGGCGGGCGTTCCGGCCGCCGCGCCCGTACGGGTCAGCCGGTCGTCGCCCGCCGCCCGGGCGATGCCGAAGTCGATCACTTTGGGGCCGCGGGCGGTCAGCAGGATGTTGGACGGCTTGAGGTCGCGGTGCACGACGTCGGAGCGGTGCAGCTGCGCGAGCGCGTCGCACAGGGCGGCGCCGAGCACCCGTACGGCCGGTTCGGGCAGCGCGCCGCAGAGGGCGACCGCGTCGTCGAGCGGCGGACCGAGGACGTATTCGGTGGCGAGCCAGGGCGTCGGGGCGACCGGATCGGCGTCGACGACCTGGGCGCCGTACTGTCCGCCGATGACGCGGGCAGCGTCGATCTCCAGCCGGAAGCGGGTGCGGAACACCGTCTGCGCCGCGAACTGCCGGTGCATGGTCTTCAGCGCGACCGTACGCCCGCCGGACGACCGGCCGAGGTACACGGTGCCCATGCCGCCGCTGCCGAGGCGGGCGACGAGGGTGTACGCGCCGAGCCGCCGCGGGTCGTCGTGGGTGAGGGGTTGGGCCATTTCCGAATCAGTCCACCGGCAGTGCGTAGAGGGAACTTCCGTTCATGACGAGGGCCAGGCCGGGCGCGGTGTCCACATAGCCGCTGAAGCCGCCCGCGACCTGGCCGCTGCCGACGGGGGTGAAGCGCCAGCGCAGCGATCCGTCGGCCGCGTTCAGCCCCTCGATCTCGGAGGCGTTGGCCTGGAGCACGGTCCGGCCCGCGTGGCTGATCGCGGTCCTGCTGTAGCGCATGTCGCCGACCGGATCGAAGGCGGGTCCGCGCCGCCACCGCGCCCGACCGGTGCGCGTGTCGACGGCGTGGGTGACGCTGTCCTCGTCGGTGACGCAGAGAGTGCGGCCCAGGACGGCGGGCTCGGTGTACAGGTAGCCCTTGGTCGTGAACCGCCAGCGCTGCTTGCCGCTGGTGAGGTCGTAGGCGCGGACGTCCTTGTCTTCACAGGAGATCAGCAGGTCCCCGGGGGCAACGGTCCGGAAGTTCCCCAGGCCATTGGCGCTCACGCCCTCATAGGTACGCGTCCACAGCCTTTTGCCGTCCCGCTGCCGGAGCGCCACGTACGACCAGGCCTTCTCCTCGGTTCCGATCGAGTCGCCGCCTGATGAGCCGTTGTTCTCGACGATGAGGGCGCCGCGGCGCAGCGCTCCGGGGCCTTGCTCGTAGTCGATCGGGCCCGCAGTAGGGACCGGCGTGCGCCACAGTTCCGCACGCTTCTTGAGGTCATAGGCGATCACCACCGGCTTCTCCCGGTCGGTGTGTTTCTCTCGGTCTCCGGCCAGGAACCAGAACATGTTTCCGTGAGTCGCCAAGGAGCTGAGGAACGCCGGGTGTTTGATCCCGTCGTATTTCCGCTCGGTCCACGTGACCTTTCCTGTGCGCACCGAGACAGCCGTGAACATGGCCAGGGCAGGAGTGAGGAAGAGATCTCCGTCGAGCGGCATGAGCGCCTGCGTGGGCCACATGTCCTCGCGGGTCCAGAGCTTCTTACCGTCGCGCAGCCGCACCGCTGTCACCGCGCTCTGGCCCGCCATCAGGGCGATTTTCCCGCCCCAGAGCACAGGCGGGTCTCCGAGTTCGAAGTCGATGTCACGCTGCCACAGCGGAGTGGGGGCGGTCCCGCGTACGGACAGCGGTGCCGGTCGGGCGGGCCCGTCGTCCGCCGTCGCGCGCCACGCGGCCACCCCTCCCGACCCCAGGACGAGCCCGGCCACCCCGGCCAGGCCGCCGAGGGTCAGCGCACGCCGGGACGGTCCGCCTTCGTGGTCACGGCCGACGGGCTCCGTCGCGTCCGGCACCACCTCCGCCGGGTAGCGCGCGGCCTGTTCGGCGAGGGCCGTCGCGATGGGCTCCGGCAAGCCGCCACCCGGGCTCGCAGGCGTACGGAGCGCCTGGATCAGCTCGGCGGGCCGGGGCCGGTGCGCGGGGTCCGCGGACAGGCAGGCGGTGACCACCGTACGAAGCCCCTCCGGCAGTGCGTCGGGAGCGCCCGGTGTCCGGCCCGTCGCGGCGTAGGCCAGCACCGCGCCGAGCGCGTAGACGTCGCCGTACGGGCNAGTGCGTCGGGAGCGCCCGGTGTCCGGCCCGTCGCGGCGTAGGCCAGCACCGCGCCGAGCGCGTAGACGTCGCCGTACGGGCGCGGCCGCTCGCCCGCCCGCTGCTCCGGCGGCAGGGCCGCGGGGTCCACGCCGCGCAGCCCCGTGCGCTCGATCCGGTCCAGCGCCGCGGCCCGGACCAGCCCATAGCCGGTCAGCCGGGGACCGTCGGCGGTGAGCAGCGCCGCGCCCGGCGATATCCCGGCGTACACCAGGCCGTTGGCGTGCGCGCCCGCCAGCGTCTCGGCGAGGGCCGCGCCCAGCGCGCGGACCACGGGCTCCGGCAGCGGGCCGCCGTGCGCGGCCAGCGCGGCGGGGAGGGTGAGGGCGGGGAAGCAGTCGTGGGCGACCCAGGGGAGCCGGGCGTCGGCCGGCGCGATCCCGGCGACGGGTGCCGTCCAACGACCGGTCAGCCGCCGGGAGTTCTCGGCCTCCGCCCGGAACCGCACCCGATAGGCCGGGTCGTCGGCCAGCGCAGGGTGCGGCAGCGTCAGGACGACGGTGCGGCCCGTACGGTCGTCGCGCGCGAGGCAGCGGCGCGCGTCCTCGGCCGCGCTGTGCCCATCTGGGCGCGCGGTCCCGCCCGCCGCGGTCCCGTCGGGGTGCGCGTCCGCCGCGTCCCCGTCCCAGGGCGCGAGGACGCGGTACGGGCCGATCCGCACCGTACCGTCGTCGTCGGTCGCACCGGCCCGGCCGTGCACGTCCGGCACGTACGGCGGTTCCATAGGCCCCTTCCCCACTCCAGCTAGTCCAGCGGCAGCGCGTACACGCTCTTGTGACCGATCACGACGACCCGATCGTCCGTGACCGCCACCTTGCGGCGCGCCGCCCCCTTGCCCGCGGCGCCGTCGGCATCAGCGAAGCGCCACAACAGCGCGCCGTCCTCGGCGTCGAACGCGTCTACTTCCGCGTCCCCGGCCGTCAGCACCCGGTGTCCCGCCGGGCTGACCACCGTGTCGGGGGTGCGCGGCGCGGACAGCGCCTTCATCGCGAATCCGTACGTGCGCTGCCAGCGGATCCGGCCGGTCGCCGCCTCGATCGAGTGGAGGGCGTAGCCACCGTCCGCGGCGTACGCGGTCTTCCCGTGTACGAGGGGCAGACCGAAGTCGGGGTGATGACCTTCGCCGTCCTTTCCGAGGGCCGCGACGGACCACAGCCCCTTGACGCCCCGGGCAGCGTCGAACCCCCGCAGGGTGCTGCCGACGGCGGCGATCAGTGTGCGGTCGGCGTCGGTGGTGACCATCCCTTCTGCGCTCACGCCCGGATAAACCCGCCGCCAGAGCCTCTTTCCGGCGTCCCGGCTGAAGGCCATGGCCTGCTTGGTCTTCGCCCCCTGGCCGCCACGGTTCATCACCACGAGCGCGCCCTTGAGGAGCAACCCGTCAGTGAAACCGTCCGGCAGGGGGCCGCGCCACATCTCGTCGCGTTGTCCGATGTCGTAGGCGACTACGACACGGCCGCTCCCGTCCCGCGTCTCGGCCGTGAACCACACCGTGGTCCCGTCGACCGCGAGCAGCCCCGCGAACGACGTCGGCGCGCCCCGCCGGAACTCCTTGGACCGCCACTGGATACGGCCGGTCCGCGGCTCCAGCGCCGCGATCCCGTCGCCCGGCACGAACAGCACGTCCTCGCCACCCGCCCAGGGCTGTCCCTTCGGGCGGAGTCCGTCCTGCGTCCAGAGCCGTTTACCGGTCCGCAGATCGATTCCCGCGACGAACCGCTCCCCCGTGATGACCGCGACCGCGTCACGCCAGATGAGCGGCGCGTACGCCGGGGCCGCGCCCTCGATGCCGTAACGCCACACGGGCGTGGGCGGCGCGCCCTCCACACGCCGCCGCGAGGGGCGGGCGGCGGCGAGACGCTGGGCCGGGGTCGGCGGCGCGGGCCGGTCCG